>NZ_JBEZIR010000106.1:0-31346 GCF_040651175.1 Kitasatospora sp. NPDC048540 | reverse complement strand
GGAGCGCGCCCGTGACCGCCCGGGGTGGGCAGGGGCCGACCTCAGAACTGGGTGCTGATGGTGACGCCGCTGAAGTCCGTGACGGCGTACAGGCTGAGGTAGCGGTAGCCCGCCGTCGGGTTGGTGACGGTGAGGGACTGGGTGGTGCCGGGAGCGGTCGAGGAGGCGGTGAAGGCCTTCGGCGAGGCCCAGATGTCCGGGTTGTAGTACAGGGCCGCGGTGCCGGTGCCGCCGGAGGTGGTGACCTTCAGGGTGCTGGTGCCCGCGGGCAGGTAGATGTACAGGTAGTCGAGGTTGCCGGCGGTCGCGGCGCGGCCCGCCCGGGAGCAGTTCTGGCCCATCGCGTCGGCCCGCTGGTCGGTGCAGGTGGGCAGGGTGACCGGGCCGCCGGTGGTGACGGTGACGGAGGTCGGGGTGGAGGCGCTGCGGCCGGTGTCGTCGGTGACGGTCAGCGCGACGGTGTAGGTGCCGGCGGCCGCGTAGGTGTGGCTCGGGTTGCGCAGGTCGGAGGAGCTTCCGTCACCGAAGGTCCAGTGCCACGAGGTGATCCGGCCGGGCCCGGTCTGCACCGAGGTGTCGGACAGCGTGACGGTACCGCCGCTCACCGACTGGTCGAACAGCGCGGTCGGGCCCGCGGCGAAGCAGGCGCCGGCGGCGCAGGCGGTCAGCCAGCTGTCGAAGTCGGCGTCGTAGCGGGTGCCGAGGGAGTTGTAGACCGCGTAACCGCCGGCGTAGTCACCGGTGCGGAAGTGGCCGAGCATGGCGTAGATGTCGGCGGGGTGCTTCTCGAACATGTACCGGACGGCGAGGTACCCCCACGGGTAGACCCGGGTCGAGTCCGAGTTGCCGTAGGTGTTCTGGAAGATGGTGCTGAGCTTGTAGGTGTGCTTGGCCGCCTCGGACATCGCCTGGGTGTCGGTGAGGCCGCGGTAGGTGTAGGACTCGTACTCGGCGACGCCCTCGATCCACCAGATGTCGGGCACGGAGATCTCGGCCCCGAAGTTGCCCTTCATGTCGTAGATGCCGTCGAGGTAGTGGGTGTACTCGTGGTTGAGGTTCCACACGTTGGCGGGGAAGCTGTCGTTCCACGACTTCTGGTACATCACCGACACGGCCTGGTTGTTGGGGTCGGTCGGGTCCATCACGGTCTGGCCGCCGTTGTCGGTGGAGTTGCCGTAGATCGCCCAGGAGTAGGTGAGGTAGTCGGCCTGGTTGGCGAAGACCGCCAGCGTGATGGTCTTGTCGTACTGGTTCGGGACCGGGCCGTTGTCCTTGACCAGGTTGTGGAAGAAGGAGTCCTCGCCGCGCAGGCTGGTGCAGACCGCGGCCAGGTCGGCCGGGGAGAGCGCCTCGGTGACGATGGTGCGGTTGTCGCAGACCAGTTGGTTCGGCAGCACGGTCGCGGTGAGCTTCGCGGTCAGGTCGCAGGTCTTGTAGTACGAGCACTGCCCGGGGTCGAAGGCGTTGGCCTGGTAGGCGGTGTGCACGTACAGCGGGCCGGTGCGGCCGAGGATCTGGGTGGCGTCGAGCACCTGCTTGACCAACGGCTTGGCCACGGCCTCGATGGTGGCGTTGTCGCCGGCCATCCTGGACAGGTCGTTGCCGGCGTTGATGTCCAGGAAGGCGTTCGGGCCGCCGAGCAGGTCCTGGTGGTCGAGTGCGAACCGCCCCAGCACGCTGACGATGGCCGGATCGGCGCTGACCGCGCCGACGAAGTCCGGGTTCCAGTTGGCCCGCCACAGCGGCGAGGAGAGCACCGCGTTGACCGCGTTGACCATCTTGGGGAACGTGTTGTACGAGTTGTTGTACCCGCTCAGCACCTGCTGGTAGACGTTCAGGTACTTGGCCTGCAGGTTGGCGCTGTCGGTGAGGATCAGCACCTCCTTGAGCACGGTGCCGTTGGCGTCGCTGACGTCGCTCCGGTGGGCGCTCGCGAAGAAGGCGTCCAGCGCGGCCTTGGTGGCGTTGGTGAGGGTCGAGTCGTAGCTGCCGACCGAACCGGGGTTGTAGGACTGGACGTAGTAGCCGGCCCGCAGGAAGAGCACCAGCTGCAGGATCGAGGACTCGTTGTCGCCGCTGTAGCCGGCCGCCAGGTTCTGGAAGGCGTTGGCGACGGTGAGCATCTTCGACTGCTTGAAGATGTTGCCCGCATCGGTGCCGGTGACGTTGAACAGCGTGTTGACGCAGTCCGTGGTCGAGGACTTGAGGAAGGTGACCAGGTCGGCGCCGCTGCGGCTGCCGAAGTCGGCCGGGGTACAGCTCTGCGCGTCCGCGGCGGTGGCGGCGCCCGGTGCGGCGAGGGCCGACCGTGCGGCGGGCTTCGCGGCCGGGGCGCCGCTCGCCGACCTGGACGGGCGGGGCGTGGTCTGGTAGGCCGTGCCCGCGGGCTGACCCATCACCACCTGGCCGAGCAGGGCCGGCGGCAGCGGGGCGGCGACCGGGGCGGCTCCGTCCGAGGCGGTCGACACCGTGGGGCCGAGCGGCTGAGGGACGGCGGTGGAGGCGGGGGAGGCGGCGGCCCGGACGGGCGCGGGCGAAGCCGGCGCGGCGAACGCCGAGACCGGTATCAGGGTCGCGGCGGTGGCGCAGCCGGCGACCACGCCGGCCACGAGGGTGGTGTGCGATATGCGAATGCGCACTGCGGTCCTTGTCCTGTGGGGGAGTTCACCGGGCGTCAGGGGTGGAGCCAGGGGGTGACGCGGTGAACGGGGTGACGCGGTGAATCCTGGCACCGGGTCGAGGACAGAACAATGTCACAGGTCATATGACATCACTGCGGTCCGGCATAACACCTTTACGGGGCCATGGCGGAGGAGCCCGTGCCGGGGCGGACCGGGGAGGGCGACCCCGGTGGCGGCGGGGCGGTGGGGCGGCGGCGAGGGCCGGCCGGCCTCAGGGGCCCGTGGGCCCCGACGGGCGGTAGGTGCGGGCGGCCCAGGCGCGGAAGTGCGGCGAACCGGCGACCAGCCCCCGGTAGGCGGCGGTCGCCGCACCGTACAGCGTCTCCACCACCCCGTCACTCACCGCCGCCGGCCGCCAGACCAGCAGCTGCCGGAACCAGATCGGCGTACCCGCGAGCGGCTTGACCACCACCTCGACGAGCGGCCGCGTGGTCGCCTGGACCACGGAGATCCCCAGGCCGGCGGCGATCAGCTCCTGCAACTCCAGCCGCCCGCCGAGGAATTCGTGCACCGTCGCCGGGGTGAACCCGGCTGCCGCACAGGCACCCCGGAACACCTCGTGCCAGCCCGCCCCGTCGTCCGGTGTCAGGAACCAGGTCTCACCCGCCAGATCGGCCAACGCGATCTCGGTGTGGTGCCTGAGGCGGTGGCCAGCCGGCAGCGCCACGAAGGTCGGCTCCGTGACGATGCTCCGATGAGCGAGTGCGGGCGAGTGCCGCAGCTCCCGTCCGGGGTAGTCCACCGCCAACGCGGCGTCCGCACCGCCCTGTTCGAGCAGTTCGACGATGTCCGAGGAACGGTAGACGCTGCTGACCGTCAGCCGGAGGTCCGGCCGCTGCCGCCGGGCCCGGGAGAGCAGCCCGGGCAGGACGGGACTGAGTGTCGCGGCCAGCCGCAGTGGCGTGGTGGCCTGCGCGGACTCGTCCACCCCCCGGCGGCCCAGACCGTCGGCGCGGGCCAGCACATCGCGCGCCGCCGCGAGCACCTCGACGCCGAAGCAGGTCGGGACCACCCCCGAGGCCGCCCGCTCGAACAGGGGAGCGCCCAGGTGCCGCTCGATCCGGCGCAGCTGGGTACTGGTCGCCGGCTGCGAGGCGCCGAGCGCCGCGGCCGCCCGGCCCACACTGCCGGTGTCCGCAATCGCGCACAGCACCCGCAGGTGCCGAAGCTCCAACTCCACTGGCCCTCCTCGTGGTCCCCCTCGCCCGGCGGCCCGACCGCCCCGCCGGTGGCGGGGCCGACGGCTGCCGCCAGCCCGGTGCCATGGCACGCGTGACATGGCAATCGTGCGGCTCACCTTCGCGGTGCGCCGCTGCCGCGTCAAGCCCGGTCGGGCAGGGCGGCGGCCCGGGCCTGCGCCGACCGGACCGTGGTGCGGGCGGACGCGGAGTCAGGCGGCCGGTGGCGGAGTGGGTTCGGGCCTCCGGGGGGCCTTCCGGGGCGGCCGTGGGGACGCGGGGCGGGGGAGGGCCGGCGGGTCGATCCGGCCCGGGTCTGCGGGCTCCGTCCGGCCTGCCGTCGAGCGACGGAGGACCGGTCCGGGCAGTGCGGCGCGTGGCCGCCGCGTGCCCGTCACGGTCGCTGCGCGAACGCTGCGACTGGTCGGCCGCGCCGCGCTCCCGCAGCGTGGTGCAGGAGAGGTGTCCGCCGTCCCGGACCCCTCCGGTGCGGATCCGGGTGGATCCGGGGCGGGGCGGCGCCTCCCGGCCCGCCGCGTGCTCGGGGACCGGCGGACCGGGGACCTGACCGGCGGACCGGGCGACCGGATCGGCGGCCCTCGGCGGCCGGGCCGCGGGCCGCAGTGCGGTCACCGGGCCTGGAAGGTGGCGCGGTACTCCGCGGGGGAGGTGCCGACGTGGCGGCGGAAGGCCGCCCGGAAGGCGGCGGGGCTGCCCAGGCCGCTGAGCCGGGCGACCTGTTCGACGGGGGTCGTGGTGGTCTCCAGCAGCTCGCGCGCCCAGTCGAGGCGGGCCGCGGTCAGCCAGGCCATCGGCGAGGTGTCGGTCTCCTGCTGGAAGCGGCGGATGAACGTCCGGCGGGACATGTGTGCGCGGTGTGCCAGCTCGTCCACCGTCTGACGCCGCGCCAGGTTTCCGAGCATCCAGGCGCGGACCGGAGCCAGCTCCTCGCTGCGGCCGGCCGGCCGGAGGCGTTCGATGAACTGCGCCTGGCCGCCGTGGCGTCGGGGCGGTGCGACGAGCGCGCGGGCGCGTGCGTTGGCGGCGGCGGCGCCGTAGTCGCGGCGGATGACGTGCAGGCACAGGTCCACGCCGGCGGTCACTCCGGCGGAGGTGAGGATGTCGCCGTCGTCGACGTAGAGCTGGTTCGGCCGGACGTCGACCAGGGGGTACCGGCGCTGCAGCGCTGCGGCGTCCCGCCAGTGGGTGGTGGCGGGACGCCCGTCCAGCAGCCCGGCGGCCGCCAGCGCGAACGCCCCCGTGCAGATCGAGACCAGCCGCGCCCCGCCCGCGTGCGCCGAGCGGATCGCCGACAGCGCCGCCGCGGGCAGCGGGGCGTCCGGATCCTCGTAGCCCGGAACCACGACCGTATCGGCGTCCCGCAACGCCTCCAGCCCCTCGGGCGCGGCGACGGTGAACCCGCCACTGCGGACCGGTCCGGCCGACGGATCGGCGCAGACGGCCACCCGGTAGTGCGGGTCCGTCCCGAAGGCCTGCACCGGGATGCCGAGGTCCAGCAACAGGACCCCCGGCAGGGCCAGCACCGCGACCCGGTGCCCGTGAGCGGTCGACATGGCACGATCCTAGCGACCGGCGACCCGCGTGCCACTGTCGAGGCCCGGGCCGCGGTTCGTAGCCTGCGGGCATGGACTTCTCACTCGACCACTTCTCACTCGACCTGCCCGCCGGCCCCCTGGCCGAGGCCATCCTCACGACGGTACGGACCACCGAGACCCCGGCGGTGGCCCATCACAGCGTGCGCAGCTTCTTCTTCGCCGAGCTCCTCGCCGCGCACGAGGGCTGCCTCACGGACGCCGCCTACGACCGGGACCTGCTGTTCGCCGCCACCGTCCTGCACGACCTGGGCACCGGGGACCTCGCCGAGGGCAACGCCCGCTTCGAGGTGGAGGGCGCCGACCTGGCGGCCGGCCTGCTGCGGCAGCACCACGTCCCGGAGGCCGACATCGACCGGGTGTGGGAGGCGATCGCCCTGCACACCTCGCCCGGCATCGCCGAACGCCGCGGCCTGCTGAGCCACCTCACCCGCGGGGGCGTGGGCATCGACTTCGGGCGCAACGCGGAGATCGTCACTCCGTGGGAACAGCAGATCCACGCCGCCTACCCCCGGCTCACCATGGTCCGCTCGCTCGTCGACGCCATCGTGGAACGGGCCGCCCGCTCGGACGCCGCGGCGCCCCGCTACTCGTGCGGCGGTGAACTGCTCCGCGAACGCCGCACCGACGGCGTGACCGCCCTGGAACGCGACGCGGCATCCTCCTTCTGGGGCGAGTGAACGCCCCCGCGGACCGGTCGCCGAGCAGGCGGTGCCACGGACAATGGAGGGGGGAGCGGGCCCGGGGTGCCGGGCCCGGAACCGGGCAGACCGTACCGATCCGCAGCAGTGAAGGGCAGGTACCCCATGGCCACCGTCGCCGCCTACGCCGCACCCGCCGCCAAGGCCCCGCTCGAGCGCACGACCGTCGAGCGGCGCGCGGTCGGCGAGCGCGACGTGCTGATCGACATCACGTTCGTCGGCATCTGCCACTCCGACATCCACCAGGTCCGCGAGGGCTGGGGCGAGGCGATCTTCCCGATGGTGCCCGGGCACGAGATCGCCGGCGTCGTCGCCGGAACCGGCCCGGGCGTGACCGGATTCCGCACCGGCGACCGGGTCGGGGTCGGCTGCATGGTCGACTCCTGCCGCGAGTGCGAGAACTGCAAGGCCGGGCTGGAGCAGTACTGCGACCTGGTCCCGGTCTGGACGTACAACGCGGTCGGCAAGGACGGGCAGCCCACCTACGGCGGCTACTCGCAGAGCGTGGTCGTCGACGAGAACTACGTCGTCCGCATCCCCGACGCCCTCCCGCTGGACGCGGCCGCCCCCCTGCTGTGCGCGGGGATCACCACCTACTCGCCGCTGCGGCACTGGAACGCGGGCCCGGGCCGGCACATCGCGGTGATCGGCTTCGGCGGACTCGGCCACGTCGCCGTGAAGATCGCGCACGCGCTCGGCGCCGAGGTCACCGTCCTCTCACAGTCCCTGCGCAAACGGGACGACGGCCTGCGGCTGGGCGCCGACCACTACCACGCGACCGGCGACCCGGCGACCTTCGACCGGCTCGCGCGCAGCTTCGACCTGATCCTCAACACCGTCTCCGCGCCGCTCGACCACGCCGCCCACCTCGCACTGCTGCGCACCGACGGGACCATGGTCAACCTCGGCCTCCCGGAGGAGCCGGTGCAGATCGAACTCGGATCGCTGAACGGCCGGCGCCGCAGCCTGAGCAGTTCGGGCATCGGCGGCATCGCCGAAACCCAGGAGATGCTCGACTTCTGCGCCGAACACGGGGTGGCGGCCGAGATCGAACTGATCCGCGCCGAGCAGGTCAACGAAGCCTACGAGCGGGTCCTCGCCGGCGACGTCCGCTACCGCTTCGTCATCGACACCGCCACCATCTGACCGGCCGGGCGGCCGGCGCGGGCCGCCACCCACGGCCGCCGCTCCGCCGGCGGGCCCCCGGTAGCGTGCGCGAGGCGCCGGGCGTAGACCGGAGAGGTGGACGGACTCGGTGGTACGGGCGGATCCGGCGCCGGCGGCGGACCGGAGCTGTGCGACCGGTGCGGCGCCGTGGTGCCGCTGCCCGAGCTGGTGGTGCTGCGCGTGCCGGACTCCTCCGCGGTCGCCGGGGACATGCGGTTCGACGGTGAGCGCCTGCTGCGTGCCTGCGGGGAGGCCCACCTGGTCGAACTCGCCGCCCTCTACCAGCACCGCCCGTTCGTCACCGAGGAGCTGTGGTCCGGGCAGATCGTCCGGGCCGTGCGGCTGCTGGGGAAGCTGGACGACGAGGAGATGTACGAGCGGGTGGTCGCGATGACCGGCCTGAGCGAGGAGAAGCTGAGACGGGCGGCCGCCTGGCAGGAACGGCACGGCCGTCCGTCCGGGCCCGCCGGGCCGTGACCGCCCGCCCGGCGCCGCCGTACGCGCCGGTGTCGTGGGGGTGGCCGCTCCGATACGAAAACGAAGACCGAACCGCCCACAACCCCAAGTTGTTTGGGGATTCGGCCAGTACACCGCTCCGGCCAGCGAGCGGGAGACTTCCGGTCAGGGGGCGCGGCCCGATCCGGAGGCCCGGCGCCGAGACACAGGGGGAACAGGACGATGAGCGGTCAGCTCTACGACGAGATCGGCGAATCCTTCGAGGGCTTCAAGACCCTCCCGCTCGCACGCCACGCCGAGGTGCCCGGGTTCCTCGCCCTCGTCGGTGACGTGCGAGGCAGGTCGATCCTCGACCTGGCCTCCGGAACGGGCTTCTACAGCCGGGAGTTCAAGCGCCGCGGGGCATCCCGTGTCCTGGGCGTCGACATCTCCACCGCCATGGTCGACGCGGCCCGGGCGCTCGAGGACCGCGACCCGCTGGGTGTGGACTACGAGGTCGGCGACGTGGCCGAACTGCGCAGCTTCGAGCGGCCCTTCGACCTCGCGGTCGCGGTCCAGCTGTTCAACTACGCCCAGGACGTCGCCACCATCGAGCGGATGTGCCGCAACATCCACCGCAGCCTCGCACCCGGGGCCGAGTTCTTCGCCTTCGCCCAGCACCCGGACTTCCGATTCGGCGGACCGTCCCTGGCCAAGTACGGCTTCCTGTGCGAACCGCTCGGCGAGGAGACCGAGATCGGACCGCGGGTGCGGATCACCGCACTGCTCGACCCGCCGATCTCCTTCGTCGCCAACCCGCCCAGCCGCCGGGTCTACGAGAGCAGCCTGCGGGCGGCCGGCTTCGACGAGCTCACCTGGGTCCCCCTGGAGGTCTCCGCCGGAGGCGTGCGCGAGTAACGGCCAGGAGTTCTGGGACGACTACGCCGCCAACCCACCGCTGACGATGCTGCGCTGCCGCGCCTGACCCCCGCCGGCCCGCGGACCTCCTGCCCGCCCGTCAGGAGGTCCGCGGTGCCGTCCGCGCAGCCGCCGGAACGGCGGCAGCCCGTGCGGAGTACAGGACCTCGTCGCTCTCGGAGTCGGCCACCTCCCAGCCGAGCAGGTCGGCGATCCCCGCAGCCACCTCCCGGGCGGCTCGGTAGGCGGGGTGGCCGCCCGCCGAGGAGCAGATCAGCTCGACCATGGTGACCCGCCGCGGAACCCGGCCGGCATGGGCGGAGTGGTTCCCGGCAGCGTCGCACGCCGCCAAGGTCACGTGGAGCCAGTCGAAGCCGTCCTCGGCCCGGTAGAAGGCCGAGTCGGCCTTCCGGAGGCCCGGCACCGAGTCCAGGTGCTCCACCAGCGCGCAGGTCGCAACGCTCCCGCTGTAGCGGCGGTCCGAGCGAACGGTCAGATACCTGTACATCCCCGCATCCTCGCACCCATTCCACCGTGGCGCCTTCGCGTGCCCGGGTCCGGAGTCCGCTCCGGCCGGCCGGCCATCGCCCGATAATCCGTCAGCGTCCTTTTGTGTCTGTGCAATTCCGGCGTGAGGGCGTTCGGCAGTCCGGAGATTCCCTGGTCGGGGTCGGTTGTCAGTGCCTGCTCATAGTGTGGGAACAACGCTGGAGAGGGCACCGGAAATGGTGCCGGAAAAGGGCGTCGGAAAGAGGGGGACAGCCATGTCTGCGCAGAGGATCAGCCACAAGGTGAACCATGTTTCGCTCGTGGTCGACAGGTCCGGTTCGATGCGGCAGCACGAGGCGCAGCTCGTCCGGGTGGTGGACGAGTTCGTGAAGGGCCTTCAGGAGGAGTCCGACCGGCTCGGGCACGAGACCCGCATCAGCCTGTACGCCTTCGACCACGAGGTGCAGAACCTGGTCTGGGACATGGACGTCAAGCACCTGCCGTCGCTCCAGGGCCTCTACCGCGTCGACAACGGTGCGACGGCGCTGATCGAGGCGGCCGTGAAGTCCGTCGACGACCTGAAGAACATCTGGGAGGGGTACGGGGAGCACTCGTTCCTCCAGGTCGTCGTCACCGACGGCGAGGAGAACGCGTCCGGCTGCTCGGAGACCGGGAAGATGCACGTCAGGATGGCCGGCAGCCGGGGCGCCGCGGTCCTGCGCACCTGGATGGACCGCATCCGGCGGGCCATGGACGACCTCCCCGACCACTGGACCTCGGCGATCCTGGTCCCGAACTCGCTGGCCAAGCGGACCGCCCAGGAGTACGGCTTCCCCGCGGGCAACATCGCGATCTGGGACGCGGACTCCAGCGAGGGCGTCGAGGAGGCCATCGGCACCGTGAAGTCGGCGGCCACCAGCTTCCTGCGCGGCCGCGAGAAGGGCGTACGCGGCACCAGGAACCTGTTCGCCATGGGCCAGGACCTCAGCACCGCCGACGTCAGCGCCAACCTCGACGCCCTGGACACCGGCACGTACCGCCTGGTCCCGGTCGACCGGCCGCTGCCGATCCGGGACTTCGTGACCGGCGCCGGTCACGCGTACCGGACCGGCTGCGCCTTCTACGAGCTGTCCAAGCGCGAGAAGATCCAGGCCAGCAAGCAGCTCGCCGTCGCGGAGAAGGACCCGGCCACCGGCCGGATGACCGGCCGGGTGTTCTCCGGCCCGGCGGCCCGCCGGCTCCTCGGCCTGCCGGCGGCGGAGACCACGGTCAAGCCGGGCGACAATCCGGCGTTCACGGTGTTCGTCCAGTCCACCTCCGTCAACCGGAAGCTGGTGCCGGGCACCGAGCTGCTCGTCCTCCTGCAGTCGTAGCCGAAGCTGTAACCGCGGGCCGCGGCCGCGCGTCAGGTCAGGGCCGGCACCAGCAGGGCGGCGGTGCGGGCGATCAGGGGTTCGTCGGCGGGGGCGTGCGGGTCGGTCTTGGTGGACAGCACGGACAGGACCACCGGAGCGCCGTCGGCGGTCCAGGCGACGCCGACGTCGTTGGTGGTTCCGTAGTCCCCGGTGCCGGTCTTGTCCGCGAGGGCCCACGGCTGGGGCAGGCCGGCGCGCAGGCGGGCGGCGCCGGTGGTGTTGGCGAGCATCCAGTCGGTGAGCCGGCGGCGGTCCCTGGAGGTCAGCGCGCCGCCGAGGACGAGCGCCGTGAGCGTCGTCGCGATGGCGGCCGGGGTGGTGGTGTCGGTGACGCGCCCCGGCTCGGCGGAGTTCAGCGCGGGCTCCCAGCGGTCCAGGCGGGTCACGCCGTCCCCGACGGACCTGCAGAACCGGCCGACGGCCGCCGGGCCACCGAGCTCGCGGAGCAGGAGGTTGTCGGCGGCGTTGTCGCTGTAGTCGAGGGCCGCGACGCAGAGTTCGGCGACCGTCAGGCCGGATGCCAGATGCTCGGGAGTGCCCGTGATCGGCGCGTACCCCGCGGCGGAGACGTCCTCGGCGGTGTACCGGATGCGGCGGGCGAGGAACTCGCCGTGGTGGTCCAGGTCGCGCAGGACGGCCGCGGCCGTCACGATCTTGTGTACGGAACAGATCGGGAACAGCTCGTGCGCGCGGTACAGCACCTGCGCGCCGGTGACCGTGTTCCGGGCGAACACGCCGAGCCTGGCGGAGTGTTCGCGTTCGAGCCCGGCCAGCGCCCGGGTGACGTCGGGCGCGGGCGTTCGCTGCGGCGTCGCGGTCGCGGCGTACGCCGTCCCGCCCGCCGACACCGCGGCGGCCGCAACCGTCCCGGCGCCCATCCCCAGCACCGTCCGGCGGCTCAGCTGGCCCTTGTTGGTCCTCACGCTGTGGTCCTCCCTGTCCGAAGCAATCCGTCCTTCGGGGAGAGGGACGCACCCGAGCTTCCTTCAGTTCGCCCCACTTGGGCAGCATTTGCGTGTGCGGGCCTCGCACCCGGCGGGGCTCACACCCGGCGGATGGTGGAGATCTGGATGGCGTCGACCTGCATCGTCTTGACCACGTCCCCGGCGCGCGGCGCGTGGACCACCAGGCCGTTGCCGATGTACATGCCGACGTGGCTGCGGTCGCCGTGGTAGATCACCAGGTCGCCGGGCTGGGCGTTGTGCCAGTCGGTGCCGACGTTGGTGCCGACGGTGGCCTGCTCCTGCGAGGTCCGCGGCAGCGAGACACCCGCCTTCGCGTACGCGAAGACCATCAGGCCGGAGCAGTCGAAGGTGTCCGGTCCGGTCGTGGCCCACTTGTACGGGTCGCCCTGCTGGTCGAGGGCGGTCCGCACCGCGGTCGCGGCGTAGCCGCTGGCCGGGGGCAGGGTGGACGGGTCGATGCGGGCGGAGCTGCGGGAGGCGGAGCCGTCGGTGCCGCGGAGGATCGCGGTGCGGTCCGCGACGCTGAGGCTGCTGAGCAGCCGCTGCGCCTCCTGGAGCTTGTGCTGCACCTCGTCCTTGGCGCCGTTCAGCGTCTGCGTGGAGGCGTCCAGTTCGGCGAGCACCGCGGCGGCCTCCTGCTTCTGCTGGTCCAGCCGGCGCTGCTGGTCCTTGAGCGCCTTGAGGGTGTCCGCCTGGGTGCTGACGGCCTGTTCGAAGCCGGACGCCCGGGCCAGGTACTCGTCCGGGTCGGCGGAGAGCATCAGCTGCATCGAGGGGTCGACGCCGCCCTGGCGGTACTCGTCGGCGGCGACCGCCGCCAGGCCCGCGGCCAGTTCGGTCAGCTGGCCCTGCCCCCGGGCCACCTGGTCCTGCAGTTGGTCGGCTTGCTTGCGGAGCTGGTCGGCCCGCTCCTTGGCGCCGTTGTACCGCTCGGCCGCCTGCTCCTGCTCCTCGAGGAGCTTGTCGACCTGGGCCTTCACCTCGTCCTTGCCCGGCTGGGCGGGCGCGGCGTGTGCGCTGACCTGGGCGGTCAGGGCGACCGCGGTCGCGGCGGCACCGGTGAGCACGGAGACCCGCGCGCGGCTGGGCTGCTTGGGACGGCGGTGTGCGGCCAAGGATCCGGCTCCTTCTCCCCGTTGGACTCACCTGTAGGTGTGATAGTCCTGAAATAGGTTTGATGATGGACCGTAATCAAGATCCTGCCCCACGTCCACCCCGGTCCCGCGAACCCGCCCACCCGGCAGGTGAACTGGCACGCCGTCAGTGGGCGAACAGGGCGCCGCCCGCGGGCCTGCCAACCGCGGCCCGACCGGCCCGGCGAACCTGCGCGTTCGGAGCACCTAGAGCTGCGAAGCCCCTCCGTCGACAGGGAACTCCGCACCCGTCGACCCGCTGCTCGCATCCCTGGAAGACGTCGCCCGTACCTTGATGGGCACAGCTTCCCGACGGGAGAACGACGAATTGCCGGTCAACTGAACCCATTGCCGCTCCTGGTCGGTGCGGGGCCGACTCCACCGAGTTCCCACGGCGGCTCGTCGGCACGGAACGAGACGACGGAGTGAACCGGCCCGGCGGGAGAGCGGGCTGCCGGAGCCTGACGCGCCACCACGGTCAATCCGGCGGACCTGTGCGGTCGGGGTACTACCCGCACCCCCCGTGCGGCCCCTGGCCGACACGCCGCAGGGTGGTCCGTGCGGAGGAATTTCGGCCGCCGCGGCCCGCCACCGGCCCGGCGGCGGTCCGTGAACCGCCATGGTGGTGGACGTCCGGCCCGTCGGGGCCCGTCCCCGTGGAGGAACTGTGCGTACGACGCCGTTCGCCGCCGTCCTCGTCGGCGCGCTGCTGCTGACGTCGGCGGCCGCCAGGACGGAGGCGGCGACCCCGCCTGGGGCCGTGCGGTCGGCCGGCTCCCTCGGCCCCGACCTGGACCGGCTGTTCGCCGACGCCCGGCTGACCGGGGCCCAGTCCTCCGCCCTGGTCACCGACGCGGCCACCGGCGAGGTGCTGTACGAACACGCGCCGGGAGCGCTGCTGCTGCCCGCGTCCACCCTCAAGACGGTGACCGCCGCCGCCGCCCTCGACCTGCTCGGCCCGGACCACCGCTTCACCACCGAGGTCCGCGCCGCCGGCCGGCGCAGCGGACCGGCGCTCGACGGTGACCTGGTGCTGCACGGCGGCGGCGACCCCACCCTGCTGCCCGCGGACCTCGACGCCCTGGCCGGCGAGGTGGCCGCCGCCGGCATCACCGAGGTGACCGGCGCGCTGCGCGCCGACGTCACCCGGTACGACGACGTGCCGCTCGGCGCCGACTGGGCCTGGGACGACCAGGCCGCCTACTACAGCCCGCAGATCTCGGCCCTCACCCTCACCACCGACACCGACTACGACCCCGGAACGGTCCGGCTCACCCTCACCCCGGCCGCCCGCCCCGGGCAGCCCGCGCAGGTCGAGGTCACGCCCGCCGAGGCGCCGGTGCACCTGAGCGGCAGCGTCACCACCGCCGCGGCGGGCGGCGCGTACACCGTCCAGGTCGACCGGCGGCCAGGCGGCAACGAGCTGCGGCTCGACGGCGCCCTGCCCGCCGACGGCGGCACCGGGCAGGAGTGGATCGCCGTCGACGACCCGGCCGCGCTGGCCACCACCGTGTTCGCGGCCGCCCTGGCCCGGCACGGCGTCACCGTCCGCGGCGGCGCCGCGACCGGCCGGGCACCGGAGGCGGACACCGTGCTCGCCCGGCACGACTCGGCGCCGCTGGCGGACCTGATGGTGCCGTTCCTCAAGCTCAGCAACAACGGCATCGCCGAGCACCTGGTGAAGGAGATCGGCCGGGTCGCCGCCGGACACGGCAGCTGGGCCGCCGGCCTCGACCGGATCGCGGACTTCCTGCACCGCAGCGGCCTGGAACCGACCGCCGCCCGGCAGCGTGACGGCTCGGGACTGTCCCGGCGGAACCTGCTCACCACCCGCAGACTGACCGCCCTGTTCGGGTACGCCCGCACCCAGCCGTGGTTCCACGCCTGGTACGACGCGCTGCCGGTGGCCGGCGACCCCCGCCGGATGGTCGGCGGCACCCTCACCAACCGGATGCGGGGCACCGCCGCGGCCGGCCGGGTGCACGCCAAGACCGGCTCGATGACCGGCGTCGACGCACTGGCCGGCTACGTCGAGCGCGCCGACGGCCGGACGCTCGCCTTCGCCGTCCTGCTGAACAACTTCGCCGGCGACAGCCCCCGCCCGCTGCTCGACGCGTTCGCGGTCCGGCTGGCCGGTGACGGCGCCGCCGGACCGGCCCCCGCCGACCGCGCGCCCGACAGCGCGGCACCCTCGGTCCGGGACGGCCGCCGGGCCGCGCCGTACGACTGGGAGACCGCCTGCCTGACGGACGCCCGCTGCTGACCCCGGCCCACCCGCCCGCCGCGCCCGGGCACAGGCGCGGGCGCGGGCAGCGGCACCCGGGCCCCCGACACCTGAACGGAGAGGAACCGCACCGCCGATGAAGCCGGCCCGGCGCCGGGCCGCCCTCGCGGCCCTCGCCCTCCTCACCGCCGCCGCCCTGCCCGGCTGCGCGCGCCGCACCGACGACCCCGGCGACTTCCCGGCCGTGCCCGGCGGCACCTACTCCGTCGCGCTCACCGAACCGGACCACCTCACCCCCGGCCGCACCACCAGCAGTTACGCCATCCAGGTTCTCCAGGGCCTGTTCGACACCCCGGTCACGCTCGACCCGCGTGACGGCCACCCGCTGCCGCTCGCCGCCGAGTCGGTCAGCTCCGAGGACCAGCGGGTGTGGACGCTCCGGCTGCGCCCGGACGCCCGGTTCCACGACGGGGAGCCGGTCACCGCGGGCAGCTTCGCCGCAGCCTGGGACGCCGCCGCGTACGGGCCCAACGGCTGGGAGGCGAACGCCTACTTCGCCCAGATCGACGGCTACCCCGATCTCAACCCCACCGACGGGCGGACCCCCGCGACCCGCCACCTGTCCGGCCTGAAGGTGCTCGACGACACCACCCTCCAGGTCACCCTCGCCGCGCCGTTCAGCCAGTTCCCGATGCTGCTGGCCTTCCCGGCGTTCGCCCCGCTGCCCGCCGCCGCCTTCACCGACCCGGACGGCTTCGACCGCCACCCGGTCGGCAACGGGCCGTTCGCGATGGACGGCGACTGGCGGCACAACCAACGGATCGACCTCAGACGCGCCGACGGCTACACCGGCCCACGCCCGCCGATGGCCGACGCCGTGCACTTCCGCATCTTCACCAGCAAGGACACCGCCTTCACCGAACTGCGCGCCGGCCACGTCGACTTCGTCACCAACGTACCGGCCGCCCGGGCCTACGAGGCGAGACGCACCTTCGGCCGCCGCTACTCGGTACGGCCCAGCGGCACCATGGACTACCTCGGCCTGCCGCTGGCCGACCCGCGCTACCGCAACCCGGACGTCCGCCGGGCGCTGTCCATGGCGATCGACCGGGCCGGCATCACCCGGGCCATCTACAACGAGGTGTTCACCCCGGCCGACTCGCTGGTCGCCGCGATGATCCCCGGCCACCGGGCCGGCGCCTGCGGCGAGACCTGCACCTACCGGCCCGCCGAGGCCCGAGAACTCCTCGACCGGGCAGGCGGGTTCACCGGATCGGTCGAGCTGTACTTCGCCAACTCCGACCCCACCTACGAACAGTGGATGACCGCGGTGGCCAACGAGCTGCGCCAGAACCTCGGCATCCGCAGCGTCGTCTTCCGCAAGATGTCCGGCGCCGACCTCGGCCCGATCCTCAACGGCCACAAGGCGACCGGCCCGTACCGGCAGAACTGGGTGATCGACTACCCGAGCGTGCAGAACTACCTGGCCGGCCTGTTCGGCCCCGGCAACCGGATGGGCTGGCACAACCCCGCCTTCGACGACCTGCTCGCCCGCGGCAACGCCGCCCCCACCGGCCAGGAGAGCATCGCCTACTACCACCGGGCCGAGGACCTCGCCCTCACCGACCTGCCGCTCATCCCGCTCTGGAACTGGCAGGACCAGACGGCCTGGAGCACCAAGGTCGGCAACGTGGTCCTCGACCCCTACGTCGGGGGGCTGCACCTGGACCGGGTGACCGTCCGGCACTGACCCCGACCGCCGCCGCACCGACCCCCAGGGGGCATCCGTTCCGATGGGCCGATACCTCGCCCGCCGCCTGCTGTACGCCGTCCCGGTACTGCTGGCCACCACCTTCCTGATCCACACCCTGGTGTTCGTGCTGCCCGGCGACCCCATCCAGGGCCTGGCCGGCGACCGGCCCGTGCCACCCGCCGTCCTCGCCGAACTGCGCAGCCGCTACCACCTCGACGAGCCGCTGTTCGCCCAGTACCTGCACTACCTGCGCGGCCTGCTCACCGGCGACCTCGGCCGCACGTTCACCGGGCAGCCGGTCGCCGACACGATCGCCGGCCGCTGGCAGGTCACCCTGCGGCTCGGCCTCACCGCCTGGTTCTTCGAGGCCGCCCTCGGCATCGGCTTCGGCGTCTGGGCCGCCCTGCGCAAGGGCCGCTGGGTGGACAGCGCCGTCCTGGCCGGCACCACCCTGGTCATCGCGGTCCCCGTCTACGTGGTCGGCTACCTCGCCCAACTGCTGCTCGGCGTGCGGCTCGGCTGGTTCCCGGTCTCCGGCGAGGACGGCGGCTGGCCGACCGCCTACCTGCTGCCCGGACTCGTCCTCGCCTCCTTCGGCGTCGCCTACGTCGCCCGGCTCACCCGCGCCTCGCTGCTGGAGAACCTGCGCGCCGACTACGTCCGCACCGCCGGCGCCAAGGGACTCAGCCGCCGCCGCATCATCGTGCTGCACACCCTGCGCAACTCGCTGATCCCGGTCGCGACCTTCCTCGGCGTCGAACTCGGCTCGCTGATGGCGGGCGCCGTCGTCACCGAGTACATCTTCAACCTCCCCGGCATCGGCCAGCAGGTCTTCCAGGCCATCCAACTGCGCGAAGGGCCCACCGTGGTCGGCGTCACCACCGTACTGGTGCTGGTCTTCTGCCTCGCCAACCTGCTCGTCGACGTCCTGTACGGCCTGCTCGACCCGAGGATCCGCCATGACTAGCCCGCCCACCGACCTCCTGCTCCCGCCCGCAGACCCGCCCGGGCCACCCACCCCGCCCGACGACGACCTCCCCTCGGCGGCCGCCTGGCGGGACCTGCGGGCCCGCCCCCTGGTGCTGTGCAGCGCCGCCACCCTGCTGCTGATCAGCCTGATGGCGGCCTTCCCCGAACCGTTCGTCGCCCTGCTCACCCACGACAGCGGCCGCTGCGAACTCTCCGACTCCCGGGTCGGCCCCAGCCCCGCCCACCCGTTCGGCTTCGACCTCCAGGGCTGCGACTACCTCGGGCAGGTCGTCCGCGGCAGCCGCCCCTCACTGGTCATCGGCCTCGCGGTGACCGCGGGCGCGCTGCTGGTCGCCGTCCTGCTCGGCCTGCTGGCAGGGTTCTACGGCGGCTGGGTCGACGCCACCGTCTCGCGGCTCACCGACGTCTTCTTCGGCCTGCCGTTCGTCCTCGGCGCCACCGTCGTCCTGGTCGCCTTCCCCGACCACGGCCTCGGCGCGATGACCCTCGTCCTGGTCGCCCTCGGCTGGACCACGATGACCCGGGTGATGCGGGCCCAGGTGATCGGCGTCAAGGACGCCGACTACGTGCAGGCTGCCCGCTCCACCGGCGCGGGGCCGCTGCGCCTGATGACCCGCCACATCCTGCCGAACGCCGTGACACCGGTCGTCGTGGTCGCCATGCTGAACGTCGGGAACGTCATCTCGGGGGAGGCCACGCTGGACTTCCTCGGCGTCGGACTGCAGTACCCCGCCCTCTCCTGGGGGCTGCAACTCAACGCCGCCCAGGCGTACTTCCTCGACTTCCCGCACCTGCTCGCGTTCCCCGCGCTGTTCCTGTGCGCGACGGTGCTGAGCTTCATCCTGCTCGGCGACGCCGTCCGCGACGCGTACGACCCCAAGCTGAGATGAGGACCGCCGTGCCCCCTCCACCGCCCCCGGCGCCGCCGCGCGTCCCGCCGCACCTGCTGCCCGGCGACCGGGTCGCCGTCGCCGCACCCGCCGGACCGGTCGACCCCGCCCTGCTCGCCCGCGGCACCGCCCTGCTCACCTCCTGGGGGCTCGAGGTCACCGTGCTGCCGCACGTCCACGACCGGCACCTCGGGCACCTGGCCGGCCGCGACCACGACCGGGCCGCCGACCTCACCGAGGCGCTCGCCGACCCCGCCGTCCGCGCCGTGTTCTGCGCCCGCGGCGGCTACGGCACCCAGCGCACCGTCGACCTGGTCGACTGGGCACGCCTCGCCGACGCCCCGCCCACCGTCCTGGCCGGCTCCAGCGACGTCACCGCCCTGCACGAGGCCTGCGCCGTCCGGCTCGGCACCACCACCGTGCACAGCCCGATGCCCGCCACCGCCGCCCTCACCGACCACCCGGCCAACGCCGCCCACCTCCACGAGGTGCTGTTCCAGCCCGAGAAGGTCACCGAACTCCCGCTCGGCGCAGCACCCCTGAGCGGCGGCACCGCCGAGGGCCGGCTCGCGGGCGGCAACGCCAGCCTGCTCGCCGCCTCCATCGGCACCCCCACCGCCCTGCCGCCCGACGGCTGCCTGCTGCTCCTTGAGGAGACCGGAGAGGAGCCCTACCGGCTCGACCGGATCCTCACCCAGCTGCTGCGCGCCGGCGTGCTCGACCGGGCGGCCGGGATCGTCCTCGGCGACTTCACCGACTGCGGCGACCCGGACGAGGTCCGCGCGCTGCTCGCCGACCGGCTCGGCCACCTCGGCGTGCCGGTCGCCGCCGGACTGCCGGCCGGCCACGGCGAGCTGCAGCTGACCGTCCCGCTCGGCACCCGGGCCCGGCTCACGCCCGCCGCCCTGCGCCTGCTGGAACCCCCGCTCGCGGCCCGCCCGGTCGCCGACCACCCGCCGGAGGCCGTCCGATGCGCGTCCTGATCTCCGCCGACATGGAGGGCGCCACCGGGACCACCTGGCCCGGCGACGTGCTGCCCGGCACCCCCGGCTGGTCCCGGATGCGCCGGATGCTGACCTCCGACGTCAACGCCTGCGTGGCCGGGCTGTTCGAGGGCGGGGCCGCGGAGGTGGTGGTCAACGAGGCCCACGACAGCCAGCGCAACGTGCTGATCGAGGAGCTCGACCCGCGGGCCCGGCTGCTGGCCGGCCGGCACAAGCCGCTCGGCATGATGCAGGGCGTCGAGGAGACCGACGCGGTGGTGTTCCTCGGCTACCACACCGGGGCCGGCCTGCCCGGGGTGCTCTCCCACACCTACCTGGGCGCCGGACTGACGGGGTTCCGGATCGACGGCGAGCACGCCGACGAAGGCCGGATGAACGCGCTGACGGCCGCCGAGCACGGGGTCCCGGTGGTACTGGTCACCGGGGACGACCTGGTCTGCGCGGCCGCCCCCGGCTGGGCGCCGGGCACCCGTACCGTCGCGGTCAAGGAGTGCGTCAGCCGGTACGCCGCGCTCTGCCTGCCGCCCGGGCGCAGCGCCGAACTGATCCGGGCCGAGGCCAGGGCGGCGGTCGCCCACCGGGTGCGGCACGGCCGGCCCGCACCGGTGTCGGGCCCGCACCGCTTCGAGATCGACTTCCACGCCACCCATCAGGCCGAGGCCGTGGCGGCCGTCCCCACCGTCGAGCTGACCGGTCCCTGCACGGTCGCGTACACCGCGCCGACGGCCACCCGGGCCGCCCGCACCTTCAAGATCTGCACCGTCGTCGCGAAGGCCGCCGCCGAGGAGGGCTACGGCTGACCCGGCCCGGGTACCGCACCACCCCGCGCCCCGAACGAGAGGACCGCCGATGACCGCCGCCCCAAGACCCGCCGAGCCCCCCGCGGCCGATGCCGCGCCGTCCGGGGGCGGTGAAGCGGCCCGGATCTGCCACGGGCTGCTGCGGATCGACTCCACCAACCCGGGCGACGGCGGCGGGCCGGGGGAGCGGGCGGCCGCCGAGTACGTCGCGGAGCTGCTGACCGGCGCCGGTGCGGACCCGCTGCTGGTGGAGGCGGCGCCGCGGCGTGCCAGTGTGCTGGCCCGGATCCCCGGCAGCGAGCCGTCGCTCGCTCCGCTGCTGGTCCACGGCCACCTGGACACCGTGCCGTTCGACGCCGCCGACTGGTCCCGGCACCCGCTGTCCGGGGAGCTCCACGACGGCTGCCTGTGGGGGCGCGGCGCGGTCGACATGAAGGGCACCCTCGCGATGACGCTGGCGCTGGTCCGGTCCTGGGCCCGGTCGGGCCGGCGCCCGCGCCGGGACCTGGTGCTGGCGTTCCTGGCCGACGAGGAGTCGACCGGGGAGTTCGGCGCCCGGTACGTGGCCACCCGGCACCGCGACCACCTCGACGGCTGCCGGGAGGCGATCGGCGAATCCGGCGGCTTCTCGGTGCCGGTGGGCCCGGACCGCCGGATCTACCCGGTGGCCGTCGGCGAGCGCTGCACCGCCTGGATGCGGCTGACCGCCACCGGCCCGGCCGGACACGGCTCCCGGGCGGCCGACGGGAACGCCGTCGCCACCCTCGTCCACGCGCTGTCCCGGCTCGCCGCACACTCCTGGCCGACCCGGCTCACCCCGCCCGTGGAGGCCCTGATCGCGGCGCTGGAACGGGTGTTGGGCACCACCGTCGACCGTGACCGGCTGGAGGCCGAGGCGGCCCGGCTCGGCCGGGCCGGCGAGCTGTTCGCCCACACCGTCCGCAACTCGGCCAACCCGACCGTCCTGGCAGCGGGCCACAAGGTCAACGTGGTGCCCGGGACGGCGCGGGCCCAGGTCGACGGCCGCTACCTGCCGGGCACCCGCGAGGAGTTCCTGGAGACCGTCGACCGGCTGCTCGGGCCGGGCGTGGCCAGGGAGTTCATCAACCTGGAGGACGCCGTCGCGGGCGACCCGGCCGGGCCGGCCTTCCGGGCCATGGCGGACGCCCTGCGGGCCGAGGACCCGGGCGGCCACGCCGTCCCGTACCTGATGTCGGGCGGTACGGACGCCAAGACGTTCAACCGGCTGGGCATCGTCTGCTACGGCTTCGCGCCGCTGCTGCTCGGCACCGGGCTGAACTACCAGCAGATGTTCCACGGCGTCGACGAGCGGGTGCCCGTTGCCGGGCTGGAGTTCGGCGTCCGGGTGCTGGACCGCTTCCTCGGCTCGTACTGACCACCCGGCTCCTACCGCCCGCCCGCCCGGTCCCGGGCTCCCGCGTCAGGGTCGGGTCAGCGCGGCGCCCGGTGCGTGGCCGGGCGGCCGAGCTGCTGGCGGGCACTGCGGGCGGCGGTGAGCTGGCGCACCAGCTGCTGGAGTGAGACGACGGCGGTGACCGGAGGAAGCCCCGCGACGATGACGGCGGGAACCGTCCGGGCGGCGTCCGCCACGCACAGCCCCGTCGCGAGCGCGGAGAACACCACGACCACGACCCAGGAGTGCAGGGGCGGGCGCCCGTGCAGGGCGGCCCGCAGGACCGACAGGCAGCCGGCCAGCCAGGGCCCGTAGAGGACCACCGGCCACAACTGCGACAGGCCGCGCGGCACCCTGGACAGCGCCAGCTCCCGCAGCGGGTGGTAGGAGAGGGCCCAGCCGAGCACGCACACCGCGGTGACCGTCACCGCCGTCAGCACGCCGAACGTCGAGCTGATCCGGTCGGACCAGCCCGTCGCGGGCGGCCGGCTCCGCTTCCGGTGGCGGGAGACCGGCGGGTCGGCCGGCCCGGCCATGCGGGGTGCGGACGGCGTGACGGGCGCGCGCTGGGCCGGCACGAAGCCGCCCTCGGCCGGCCGCCCGTCACCCGGCATGGTGACGGGCGGGGACAGCGGCGGACCGGCGTACGTGAAGCCGACGCCGTGGGCGAGGCTCTCATCGCACCAGTCGCCCGGCGCGAACACCCCGTCGTGGACCGGGTCGTGGGCCGCCGCCCACGGTTCGCCGCCCGGCTCGCCGTAGCCGTGACCCGGGTAGGAGGCGAGGAGCCCGTTCATCGGGTCGTACACCGCACACCCCCCGCCCGGTCGCCGGGTAGGGAATCGGGCCGTCCCGGCGCGCCGCCACCGGCCGGGTGGCCGATCCGCGCGGCGAACTCCCGCTCGAGGTGGCGGATCTTGCGCATCAGGTCGGCCAGCAGCCGTGAGGTGTGGCGCAGGACGACCCGCTCGCCGTTGCACACGAGGTAGCCGGTGCGGACGTCCCCGACGGCATTGCGCCGGTCAGGGACGAAGAGCCAGTTGCCGAGGGCGGCGACCGGCTCCCGCTCGGGGGGTGATGGGGCGTAGGGGTGGCAGGTTGGGATCACGGTTCATAAACGAAGCCTGCCGCGGGCAGGTTCGGCGGCGTTCGGGTTCCCTTTCATATTCGGTTCCGGTGACGCTCCCCGGAATTACCCGGGGTGGCGCGACGGGGTGGGTGTTTTTCTGTCCGCCGCCCGTTGTGTCCGAAAATGCCCGGGGTTGGGTAATTCCATACTCAGCATCTGTGATGCTCGCTGAAAATCCCCATCGCGCACGGTTCTGGAGAAACGTTACTTCGATTTGATCATCCAACTCGCGTGCTATATTTCCGGCTTGCCTTCGGCATATTCACTGCCGCAGGTCTTCGGCCGAGCCCATCGGGAGGTATCGTGATCAGTCCGGAGGAATACCGGCAGGCGCTCGATCTCCAACGCAGGGGATGGTCGATTGCCAGGATTTCCCGACAGCTGGGGCGCGACCGCAAGACGGTGAGATCCTATCTGTCCGGTAAACGCGCCCCGGGTCGGCGAATTCCCGCCGGTGATGATTTCCTCCGCTTCCTGCCGTACTGCCGCCGGCGCCTGACGGAGGATCCGCACCTCGCGGCGACCGTCCTGTTCGCCGAGCTCGTCGGGCTGGGATACCCGGGTGCCTACTCGACCTTCACCCGCGCGCTGCGCAGCCACGACGCCCGACCGCCCTGCGGGCAGTGCCGGGACGCGGGCGACGCCGGGAGCGGCGCATCCGCCGCGGCGCAGCCCGCCGGGCGGATCCGCTTCACCTGGCTGCGACTTCCCGAACCGCCGACGGCCTGGGGCTGCGAGGACCGGGCACACCTGCTGCTGGGCTCGCTCGGCCCCTCCGGCCGCTGGCGCGGGGCGCTGGCGCAGGGCGAAGGACTGCCCCACCTGGTCGAAGCGATGGACCAGGTGATGCGGCGGCTGGGCGGAACCGCCGGCCGCTGGTGCTTCGACCGGCTGCCGGAGCCCTGCTGCGCCCCGGACGGGCGGGCGACGCCCGAATTCCGGCGGGTGGCCCGGTACTACGGCGCCCAGTTGGAGATCCGCCCGCGGGACGGCGCCCCACCGCCGGCGGGCGCGGGCCCCGGCCGGGCCACCCGGTCGTGGTGGAGCGCGGTGACGGACGGCACCTCCCTGCCGGACGCGCAGGACGCCCTCGACCGGATCGCGGAGCGGATGGACCACCGGAGCCGGGAGGCTGCGCATCCGGGCGCCGGGGACGACGCCCGCCCGCGGGCCGACCCGCTCCGCGCGCTTCCCGACGCACCGTTCCCGCTCTGGATCCGGACCCGGCGGACCGTCACCGCCCAGGGGCTGGTGCCCTTCGGCGGGAACCTCTACGCGGTGGCGCACCACCTGGCGGGCGCCGTCCTGGTGGTCGGCCGTCGCATCGACCAGTCCCACCTGTCCATCGCCACCACCGCCGGGGCCGTGCTCGCCCGCTACCCGCTCGCCCCGGCGGGGGCGGGACGGACGGTCGTGGAACGCAGGAGCGTCGTCCTGGAGCGGCGCCCGGGCCCGAGCGCGGAGGTCCCGCACTGCCGCAGGAGCACGCCGCGCCCGCCGTCCGAGGAGGCGCTGGCGGAGGCGGCCGCCCTGCGCGCCCAGATCGCGGGCCGGCCCGCCTGCCGGCTCGGGAACGCGCCGGGCAACCCGACCGGGCGGGTGCCGCCCCCCAGGGACGGCTCGGCCGACGGCGGCAGGACCTGACCCCGCCGGGTCCCGGTTCGGGGTGCGGGGCTCGGGGTTCGGGGTTCGGGGCTCTGGTTCGGCCGAATGTCCGCCGTGCGCCCGGCGATTCAGCGATCGCTCCGGATGGCCGACCGGGAATCCGGCAGGAATCCGACAGGAAATCCGGGGGCGAATCCCACTCAGGGAACGGCCGTCCGTCGAGGTGCCGGGGCCGGCCCTGTCATCCTGCCGTCGCACTGCACCGGGCCCGAGGGTCCACCTTTGGGCCCCGCCGCGCCGAGGGTCGCGCTCACTCGTTGGGGTGAACCCCGGAAGGATCGGACGCATACCGATCGATTCGGTTCTACGGTATCCGCACGTATCCGAACCGGTGGGGCGGGGTGGGGGAGTTGGCGATCGGCGACAGCGGACCTCAGGCGGTGCGGCCGGTCCAGGCGGGCCAGGGCCCGTCCGGCCGTCCGGCCCCACCCGTCCCACCCACCCGTCCGTCCCCGCCGGCCGCACCCACGCCGGCGGCGCGGCCCGCCCCGCCCGGGCCACCGGCGCGCCCGGTCGAGCCGACCCCACCGGGGCCGGATCCGGTCCTGCGGGTGCCGTCCCGCCCACCCGGCCGAAGTCCCCGGCCCGGCCGCCGGGCGACGGCGGCGCGACGGCCGCCGGACGGCACCCTGGTCGAGGAGATGACGGTCGATCTGGACGCGGGCCGGGTCGCGCTGCTGACCCCGCAGGGCCCGCCGGTCCGCGGTGACATCGACACCGACCTCGGGCCCAGGGGCTACACGCTCACCGTCGACCGGGAGCGCCGGCAGTGGGTCTTCGGGCGCGGACAGGTCCGCACCGGGCTGCGGTTCGGCATCACGCTGGACACCGCCGAGCCGTTCGCCCTCAGCTACCCCGCCGCCTTCCCGCTCACTGTGCACCGCGGCTTCCCGCCCCGCGGCGCCGAGGCGCTCCCGGCCGTGCGCGGCCGGCTGCGCAGCGCCGTCGCCGACCGGCGCTGGGGGGACGCCTACGGGGTGCTGGACCTGCTCCCCGCGGTCGACCTCTACGACCTGCTCGACGCGGTGTGGCTGGACGACCCCGGGGTGGTCAACGAACTGCTGCTGCGGTTCGGGGAGGTCCCGGCCACGGCGCAGTACGACCGGCTGCTGATCGTCCGGGCGCTGGAGAGCTTCGCGGTGAAACCGGAGAAGCTCCTGGCCGACGCGTTCGACGCCTGCTACGTCCACCCCGCCTCGTTCGCCCGGGACGTCGGGCGCGAGCGGGCCGGGCTCTCCACCCTCCAACTGGTCTTCACCTACGACCTGGTACCGGCCCGCGCGATCCGCCTGCACGCCGACGACATCCTCGACACCACCGGCGTCCCGCCCGACCCGCCCCGGTACGGCGCGGGCGAACTGCTCCACCCCGCCTGGTACGGCCGGAGCAGCACCCCCCGGATGTGGGAGGCGAAACACGCCAAGATCGCCGAGGTCGAGGCGCAGAACGCCGAGTTCTTCGCCACCGCCTACGCCGCCGTCGAGACGACCACCAACCTGGTGCTGCTCGCCGGCTCCCTGCTGACCAGTACCGTCCCCGCGGCCGCCGGGGGCGCCCGCCGCTTCGGGAACCGCCCGGTCAGCGACACGCTGGCCGACCAACCGGGCCGCTGGATGCCCGACTTCGAGGGGGGCACCAACATGACCAAGGAGGCCGCCGCGTACCAGAGCCGGGTCTGCCACGCCGACCCCGGTCTCGGCTACTACCGCAACGGCGTCCAGTTCGACGGCTACGACAGCGGTGCACTGATCGACGCCAAGTTCTACCTGGACGAGAGCGGCATGGCCCGGGCCCTGGTCAAGGAGAGCTACTGGGCGGGCTGGAAGGCGCTGGACACGGCGACCCGGCAGCTGGAGGCCGCCCAGGGGATCCCGGTCGAGTGGCGGGTCGCGGGCCGAGCGGCGACCGGCAAACTCACCGAACTCTTCAAGACCCACCAGCTGCCGATCAAGGTCGTCCACGTGCCCTGACCCGTGGCCCCTGCCCCTGACCCTTGACCCCTGGCCCGGCCCGCCCCGGCCGCTCCCACCCAGTCAGCAGCCAGCAGCCAGCAGCCCGTCCGCCAGCCCACCGGCGCCGCCGGATCCGAGGAGGGACCCACCGTGCCGACCAACAAGCGGATCACCGACCTCAGCGACTACACCTCCGTCCTGCCGTACGCCAGCGAGATGTTCGGCATCTACCAGCCGATGCTCGGCTGGCGCTCCCGCCGCCGGCTCGACCGGCTCGCCACCGGCACGGCCGGCGAGCGGCAGGACCGGCTGCTCGGGCTGCGCCGGCAGTACGAGGGCCGGGCCGACATCGTGTTCAACGCCGACGACCAGATCGTGTCCGGCCGGGTCGACCCGGGCCAGCCGCGCACCCTGGCCCCGCGTTCCGCGGCCGACGGCGCCCGGGTGCTGACGGCCCTCGCCGAGCGGCTGCGCCGCCTGGAGTCGGCGCCCTGCGGGGACGGCTGGCGCAGCGTCGTCAACGAGCACGAACTCACCGACCTGCTCAACGGCGGCGTCTACCAGGCCTACCGGGACGAGTACCAGCAGGCCTGGCAGGAGGGCCACAGCGGCGAGGGCTTCAACGCGGCCCGGCTGAAGGAAGCGGTGACCGCGCGGCTGCGCGAGGAGTCGGCCGTCGCCGGGCTCCTGGTCGAGCTAGTCGACCGCGGCCGCTACCAGGAGCTGAAGGACCTCTTCTACGCCACCAGACCGGGCACGGAGGTCCTCGACCTCGCCCTCGGCGGGCCGGACGACACCTACCGCGACCCCTACCTCGACTTCGACCCGACCAAGCAGATCAGCGACGTCACGCTGTCGCCGATCGGGATCGTCCACCTGTTCCGCCAGTACTTCTTCGAGCTGGACACCTTCCTCGGCACCCCGGTCGGACACGTCTGGCTGAGCCCCGGCTCGTCGGTGGAGCTGATCGAGGTGTCCACCCGGCGGTCACTGGTCGAGAAGACCGTCGAGACGGCGCTGGAGACCACGTCGAAGTCCGAGCGCGCCACCACCGAGGAGGAGGAGATCAGCGACGCGGTCAAGCAGGACAACCGCGACGACATGAAGCTCGGCTTCTCCAGCACCGTCAACCAGAGCTGGGGCACCGGCAACGCCACCGCCACCGGCAGCCTCAACCTCGACAAGACCCAGCAGACCGCCCGTGAGCAGGGCCACAAGCGGATGCGGCAGCAGAGCGAGAAGCTGTCCACCGAGATCCGGCAGAACTTCAAGTCGACCTTCAAGACGGTCACCGAGACGCTCGACTCCTCCAGCAAGCGCTACGTCCTCGCGAACACCACCCCCGCGCTGGTCAACTACGAGCTGCGGCGCAAGATGCGGCAGGTCGGCGTGCAGATCCAGGACATCGGCAGCTACCTGTGCTGGGAGACCTTCGTCGACGACCCCGGCAAGGACCTGGCGCTGCCGCACCTCGTGCACATCGCCAAGCCCGCGGACCTGGTCCTGGTACCGAACCCCAAGCTGACGCCGATGCCGCCCAAGACGCTGACCATCGGCTTCAGCGGCGAGGCGGTGTGGAACTTCCCCGACAACTCCCGCCAGAACCAGTCCGGCCACGCCGAGACCCGCTACCGCTTCGTGCCGCTCGCCACCCTCGACATCCCGGGGGTGCCGAACGGGTACGAGATCGCCTACGACGTGCAGGACCCGTTCCTGGCCATCGACAAGACCGTGGTGGCCGCCGAGGACGACGAATCCTGGGGAGCGGCGAACTGGGCCTTCCTCGGCATGATCACCCCCGATGCCAAACGCATCATGGTCGGGGTGAGCACCGCCCCCGGCGGCCTGGCATGGGACGACCGGATCACGTTCAAGGTCTCCGGGGCCGTCACCTGCCGGCTGCTGCCCGCCGCCGAGGCCGAGATCAACACGGCCAACCAGGCCCTGGTCAGCGCCAAACTCGCCGCCGACGAGGAGAACAAGCGCAAGCTGGAGCAGGCCTACCTCGACGCGGTGCACGAGCGGGTCACCCTGGCCAGCAAGATCGAGAAGCGCCGGTTCGAACACCTCCGCGAGGAGGAGCGCACCATCGTGCACCGCAGCCTGATCCGCGCCCTGATGAGCGAGCGCCTCTACAACGACACGCCCGACACCACCGCGGGCCACCGCACCCGGCACGTCCTGTCCGAGCTGATCAACTCGATCTTCGACATCGAGAAGATGCTCTACTTCGTCGCCCCCGAGTGGTGGAAGCCCCGCCGCCCGGCAGCCCTCGCCCTCGCCGGCCGGCCGTTGCCCGAATCGATCGAGGGCACCACGGTCGAGTGGGCCGACGACCGGGCCCACGGCAAGTACTTCATCACCGACGCCTCCGCCCCGGCCACGCTCGGCAGCTCGCTCGGCTGGCTGCTCCAACTGGACGGCGACGAGCTGCGCAACGCCTTCCTGAACGCGCCCTGGGTCAAGGCCGTGCTGCCGATCCGCCCGGGGAAGGAGGAGGCGGCGGTCAACTGGCTGCGCCACGTGGGGGTCGAGGGCACCGACGGGCTGGACGCCGCGTACTCGGCACCGCCCGCGGAGTTGGCGGCGATCCGGACCAGGCTGCTGCTGCACGACCCGCACGACCCGGTGCGCGGGCATGCCGAGGTCACGATCGAGGACGCCATCCGCGACCTGTGCCACACCGTCGCCGACAAGCACATCGCGGCCGCCACCACCGGGCGCTACCCCAAGGAGGAGCCCGACGACGACAACCGGGTCACCGCGACGCCCGTGGAGCGGGTCTTCGAGCACGGCTTCTACCCGCTCCAGGGCGGCTTCAAGGCCAGGACCGAGGGCAGCTTCGAGGTCTGCAGCCAGTGGATCGAGGTGCTCCCGACCGACCAGGTCGTCCCGGTGGAGGTGGCCTACGACCCGAAGACCGGCCGCCAGAAGTAGGACCGACCGGCGTTCGCCCGCGCCCGTCCCGGCCCATCGCCGGACGGGTGTGGGCGGGACGGGCACGGGTGGCGGCGTCGGCGCGGAAAATGAGTTGCCCGCGCACCGTCGTCTCGACCACGATCGCCCTCATGGACATGTAACGGCTGCCACGAAGCATCAACCGACCGGTCGCGCGCTCGACCTCGGAGCCTGACGAACCGGCCCGAGGCGTTCCGCCGCGCCCTCGTGTGCATCCGTCAGATCCCAGGAGCCGCAGCCCACGCTGCGCGAGCTCCTGCTCAGTCCTGAGAGCAACCACCTGATGAATACCGACCGCAAGGCCCGGTGGGCCGTGCGTCAGTCCGCCCTGCCCACCGTCGTCCGCCCCTGCCCGGACTGCTCCGGCACGCGGCACCGCCCCTCGGGCAAGATCCGTGTCAACGCGAACGGCAAACTGCTCGACGTCTGGCTCCTGCTGAGCTGTGCGGCCTGTGACCGTACCTCGAAGGTGCCCATCCACGAACGCGTCCACGTCTCCACGCTGGAGCCCGCCCGCCGGGTGGCGTACGAGACCAACGACCCGCAGATGGTACGGGAGCTGACGATCAGTAGGTCGCTCGCCGCGCGGAACGGCTACCGTCTCGACTGGACGGGAACCTGGGAGCTGGAGACCCGTACGCCGCTGTATGCACTCGACGACCCGACACCGCTCGAGGTCGTCGTCGGCTTCGAACTGCCCGCACCGGTGCGGGTCGAACGGCTGCTCGCGCTCGGCCTCGGGCTCAGCCGCGCCGAGATCCGGCGGCTGGTCGGGGAGGGGCGGATCCACCTGCCGATGGCCCTGGACGCCAAGGCGCACCAGGACTTCGAGCTGACCATCCACGGCCCGGGTGCCGTCGACGCCGCGAAGCACTCGAAGCTCCTCGCCGCTCCGAGCGGTGCCCGCACCGACCTCGGACGGGCCGGGTCTTCCGGTCCGCCGCAGCACCTGCCGCGCCAGGCAGCGGCGACGGCCGGAGCCTAGCGGCGGGACAGCAGGGCCTCCCGGCCGTCCGTCGGCGCGCGCCCATCGGCGCGGCCTTCGGGTGGCCAGGAGGCCCTGTGCCGAGTGGCGGCGCCGCTCTCCGGCTGTTCAGGAGGGGCCGCGGCCGCCGCCGACGGCTGCTCGCGCGGCGGCACGGACCTCCTCGGTCGACAGTCCCGCCTGGTCGCAGAGCGTGGCGAGGTCGAAGTAGATCCGCTCGCCCGCCATCCGGCCGTCCCTGAACGGCGCGATGTTGGCGAACGGCACCACGAACGAGCCACCACCCGGTGGGAGGCCGAGCCAACTGCCGGTGTTGGTGCCGCGCAGCTCACCCCAGACGGCGATCACGTCCTCGCCGAAGCTCATGCCCTGGTCGACGGGCACGATGTCCGGGAAGGCGGTGAAGAAACCCTCGTACGCGGCGCGGGTGGCCGCCTTGCCCTCGACCCGGCGTCCGAGGGCCACCGTCTCGAAGAAGCAGTCGTCGGCGAAGGTCGCGAGGACGGCATCGAAGTCGCGGGCCTTCTCTGCCTCACGGTGGACTTCGAAGAGATGCAGCATCTGATCACGTTCCATGGGGATGTTCTCCCTTCGAGCCGGGACCGCCCAACGCTGCGGACCGGTCCGTCAGCCGATCGGACCTACAACCGCTCCGCGGACGGGGGTGAGGGGGGTGTGGTGTGTGGGGCTCAGCGGGCGCTGCCGAGGTCGCGGTCGGCGTCGGTGCCTTCGAGCATGAGGGTGGTCTCCTCGATGCGGCGGAAGCGGCCGTCGGGGGCGAATTCGGCGAACAGGTAGACCTCCATGCGGACGGTGGAGCCGTCGGTCTTGGTGACGGTCATGGTGTGGCGGTCGGCGTAGCGGTCGCCGTCGGTGAGCTCGTCGTG
>NZ_JBEZIR010000105.1:0-31401 GCF_040651175.1 Kitasatospora sp. NPDC048540 | reverse complement strand
GGATTTGAATCTCATCGCACTGCTGGAGCTGGACGGACCGGCGAACGTACGGCTCCTCACGGCCGAGGGACTGCCCGCCACGCCGAGTACACCCGCGCACGGCGGCCCGCCCCGGGGCTATCAGCACCGCAAGGCACCCGCCGTCCACCCAGGACACACTGCGCCGCCGGGAGGCGGCTGCGTGCCAGGGATCCGGAGGCCGGGCCCGAGGATCTGTGAACAGGCGCCGGGCGGCTGCACGAGCGCCCGGCGGCCCGCACCGGCTGCGGTCGGCGGTCCGTCAGCACGGTCGTTCGGCCGGCGCGACGACTGCGGTGGACCGTAGGCGGGGATCAGAGTCGTGCTGAGGGCCCCGCCGTGCTCGGGGGTCCACGGCGGGGCGCTGGAGCACCAGCATGCGGCGCCCCGGCCGTGCCCGCCCGTCCCGGCGTCCGAACGGACCGCACCGGCCCGGGGGATTCCCAGCGCCCGCTCTGGGGCGGCCGGAGCGTGACTCAGACGGCCGACTCCGCAGGGAACAGGCCCTCCTGGCGGCGCGCGGCGGCCCGGGCCTCCTCCTTCGCGGCGGCACGCCCTCGGGCCCGGGCGGGATCGGCGTCGTCCGCGACCCGCCGCTCGCAGGCGGCGCAGTCCTGGCCCGACAGGGCCCGGGGCACTGGAGCGCGAGGTGACGGCCCTGCGTGCGGAGCTCGCTGACGAGCGGGACCGCGGGCAGCAGCCGTACACCGGCCGGGCCGCCTGACCCAGGAAGACCCACCGCGGTGCTGCGGCCCGGACGCTCGCCCGGCATCCGGCGGTGCCGTGGGTGTGAGGCGCCCGCCGGCCTTTCCCGGTCACCGCTGGGCCGGGGACGAAGTCCGCGTTCCCCGGCCCGCGTTCCCCGGCCTGCGGCCCGTCGGGCCGCGGGCCGGGGTTCGTCGCGGTCAGATGGTGGTGAGCTTGGCCTTGAACTGGGTGTAGTCGATGACGTTGTCGGCGGGCGGGGCCTGGACGGTGAGGGGCTTGTCGAAGTCGGTGAAGTTCATCTCGCCGGGCTCCGCGCCGTAGTGGGCGATCTTGACCAGGTAGGGCTTGCCGTCGGTGGCGACGTAGCCGGTGTTCGTGGAGCCGTCGTCGTCGGTGGAGACGACGGTGAAGGTGCTGTGGCCGTTCACGGTGGCGGCGGCGCCCTTGACGGCGTCGTCGTCGGTGTCCTTGTTGTCGGTCATCGACTTGACGATGTCGCACATCGCGGCGAGTCCGGCGAGCGAGGGGTCGTCCTTGGCGCCGGTCAGGTAGCGGCCCTTGAACAGCTCGGCGGCCACATCCCCGGCGTGCGCGTCGCCCTTGCCCGCGGCGATGGTCTTCCAGAACGCGGCGTCGGGCCGCAGGTAGCTGGTGCCGCCGGTGTGGATGATCTCGATCTGGCCCATGCCCACCACGCCGATGGTGCCCTGGCAGTTGCCCTTGGTGTCGGTCGCCAGGTCCAGGGTCATCTTCTTGCCGGCCGCCACCATGTTCCCGGAGATCCTGACCGACGACAGCGACGCCATCGCGTCCTGGGACTGCTTCTCGATCTCGGCGGCGGTCAGCTTCTCGATGTCCAAGGACCCGGCCGCGCCCGTGTTCCCGGAGGCACCGGGGGAGGCGCTGGCGGCCGCCGCGTTCGAGGAGCCGGCCGGGTCCTGGTTCCGGGCGCAGCCGCCCGCCCCCAGGACCAGGGCGCAGCAGACGGCGGCGGTGGCGACGGCGGGGCGCTTGGGGAACATCGGTGTCCTTCTGTGGGACCGGCACGGGAAGGCGCCAGTATGGGCCCGGACGGGGTACTGCCGCCTCGGGTTTCTTCGCCGGTTCCCGCCTGGCGGGAACCGGCACCGCTACCGCCGGTTCGGGCAGCCCCCGGCAGCCTCCGGCAAGCCCCGGCGGTCTCCGACGGGCGGTCACCTTCCGGGTCAGGACGTGCGAAGGGTCCCGCCGGCCGGTGAGGTGCGGGTGAACCAGGTGCGCGTCTCGTCGCCGTCGAGGACACGGGTCAGTTCGGCGGTGCCGGGGAGCAGTGGGAAGAAGCGGTCGGCGTTCCAGGTGCGCGGGTACAGCGGCTCGTCCAGCACGAGCAGGCGCCGGCCCTCCACCACGGGGATGTCGTCGGGCAGCCCCTCGTTCCAGATCCGCTCCCCGTCCGGCGCGAGAAGCTCGAACGCCCCGGTGGCGACGGTGTCGCTGCGGCCCTGGGCGGGTTCGGGGGCGGTTGCGAGGCGGACGCTCTCGGCCGAGGGCGGGGTGCCGGGCAGGTGGCCGCCGCCGACGAGGACGTGGGCGAGCAGGGTGTGCAGCTGGAAGTTGTCGCCGATGCCGCCGATGCGGACCTCGTAGCCGGTCCCGGTGGGGCGGTGCAGCACCACGATCGGCTCGTCGTCCAGGACCGCCAGCGCGTGGGCGAGGCACGTGAGATCGTGCCGCCCGAGGGCCGCCAGGTCGCGGCACAGGGGCAGGAGCGCGGACGCGTGGCGGCGGCGCACCTCGGTGCTGCGGCACAGTACGGCCAGCGCGGGCGGCTGCCACTGCTCGATCGAGCACCAGGCCAGGGCGAGCCGCAGGGCCTGGTCCGGCTCCGCGCCCAGGCGCTGCGGCAGCGCGTCGTCGATGATCTGCTCGTCCGGCTCCGGGAGTTCGTCCCCCGCACCGCCGGCGTGCCAGCGGCGGGCGAACTCCAGGGCGTCGGCGAGGTCCTGGCGGGCGCCGTCGAGGATCGGTGGCGCGCAGGCCGCGGGGTCGGCGCCGCGTTCCACGCAGAAGCCGGCCGCCGTCGCCAGCAGCGGACGCGGGCCGGTGGGCGGGAAGGCGGGGAGCAGTGCGGCCAGCCGGGGGCCGGCCTCGGCGCGTTCGGTGTCCGGCGCGGACTGCAGGGCACGCATCGCGGTGTTGAAGGCACGTTCGGTGCGGGCACCATCGCGGGCATCCACGGCCTGTTCCAGCTCGGCCAGCACGGATGCCAGGGCCTGGCCCTTCGGTTTCCTCCGGAAGATCATCGGCACACCCTAGGACCTGGGTCCGACAGGAGTCACCGGACCCTGTCCCGCTTCCGCACGACCAGGTGCACCCGATCCGCAGGAGGCGAAGGCCCGGCGGAATCCGGCGCGCGTTTCACGTGTGGGGCCGGGGTGTTGATGGTCCTCCCGCGCTCGTCGGTTCACGGGAGGACCGGTTCCCAAGCCTACGAGAGAGGGCAGCGCCGCCGGGGGCGTTGCGGCCGGTTCCGGTTCCGGCCCGCGGGATCCGCTGCGCCGGATTCCCGCCCGGCGGGAAGACCCGCTGCCGGGCGTCGAACCGTCGGCCCGCCGCCGCGCATCCTGCTGTCGGCTGCACCCCCTGCCAGGTGCCGGGACCCGCAGCCGTCGATCCGGGACAGGGGGCACGGTGGCGGACCCTGACATCCACACCGGCGGGCACGCCCCGCCGGGGCCGGGGCCCGGTCTGGCCGAGCTCCTGCTGGCGGCGGCCACGGTGCTGGAGCGCGTGGGGGAACTCGTGCCGCTCACCGTCACCCTGCGGCCCGCCACCTCCGCGATCCAGCTCACCGGCATCTCGGCGGCGCCGATGGCCGACCAGCGGGTGAGCATCGACCGCCTCGCGGCGTCGCTGCCCGCCGACGACCCCGCCTTCCGCCCGGTCGTCGGCCGCAGCCACAGCTACGGCATCAAGGCCGAACTCCCCGGCGGGATCCGCCTCCTCGCGTACGCCGTCACACCGTGGCAGACCCGCCCCGATCCCGACGGCCGCACCACCACCACCCGGTCGAGCGCGGCGATGCTGCGCGAACTCGCCCCGTGGGCGGCCACCGTCGACGCCGGCCTGGTGGACCAGCTGATGGTCGCCGATCTCGGTCGCGGCCACGCCACCCACCTCATCCTGCACGACAGCGCGGACCCGCTGCGCGCGGTCGAAGCCGTCACGGCGGACCTGCCCGCCCGCGTCGAGCGCCGCCCCATGGGGGCCGCGGCCCGGGCCATGCTCCCCACCGGGCACTACCTGAGAGTCATCGTCGACCACGCGCCCGCCCCCGGCGCGCAGGTGGGCCCGGCCACGGCCGCCCGGCCCGCGCCGTCACCTGCCCCCCCCCGGAGCCGGCCCCGCCAACAGCACGACCCGCACCGCCGCGAGGGTCCTCCCGGCCCGCGGCCCGGCGGACGGCCACCCTGCGGTGGCAGGCCGGGCCCGGCCCGCAGCCCGGCACGGGGACACCCGGCGCCCGCGCCAACCTCTCCATGGCGCCCGCCGGGACGAGACGCACACCTCACCCGCCGGGCGCCCCCGCACACCCGCCCCGCCTCCCGTCGACGGTCAGCCCGCAGCCGGGACCGCGGCGGCGGTGTACAGGCCACGCCCGGTCCGCTGCGCCTGCCCGGCCTTGGCGAGGCGCTCCAGGCGGGTGCGGACGGCGTTGACGTTCGAGTCGAGGCCGTCGAGGCCGAGCAGGCCGGCGACCTCGCGGGCCCGCAGCGGGCCCGACCCGTCGGACAGCACCGCGAGGACACCGGCGGTGTCGGTCAGCCCCGGCCGCCGCCCCTTTGCGTCTGCCGCCGGGGCCGGGTCGTCGGCCGGTCCGGCCTGCGCGGGCACCACGGCAGCCTTCGAACGGGCCGCTGGCGACACGCCGCTCTTCGGCGCCAGCTTCCCGGTGGCCTTCTTCCCGGTGGCCTTCTTCGTGGTGGCCTTCTTCGTTGTGGTGGTCGCGCTGCGGGCCGGGGCGGACTGCTCTCCGGCCGCCACGACCGTCGTGCGGGCCGACTTCCTCACTGCCCTCGCGGCCTTCGCGGGCTTCACCGTCTTCGCGGGCTTCTCGGGCTCCGGGGAGGTCTTCGCCCCGGCCGTGGTGACGGGCTTCGCCGCCTTCTTCACGGTGCGCCCGGCGGCTGCCCGGGCGGGGGCCTTCGGCGTCGTGGCCGCGGCGGCCGGTGTCTGGTCCTGCTGCGGCGCGGGCGCGGTGGCGGCCTTGCCGGTCGCCTTCACGGAGGACGCGGCGGGGGAGCTCTTCGCCCGCGTCCTGCGGGCGGAGGAAGCCTCGGTGGGTGCCGCGTCCGGCGCCTCGGCGGTGGGCGCCCCGGCCCGGGCACGCTTCTTGGCGGCCGGGGTCTTGCGCGTGGTGCCGCGCCTCCGTGCGGGGGCGGCCGCGTCGGGCGCGGGTGCGTCGGCCGTGCCGGGGTCGGCTCCGTCGGCACGACCTTCCGACGGAGCGGGCGACACCACCGTTTCCGGTGCGGCGGTGTCAGGTTCGCCGTCGTGGTCGACGGGCGTGCCGGCCAGTGCGGCGAGGCCTTCCAGCACGCCGGTCATGGCGCTCTCCTGCGCGATGACGGCCGCGAGCTGCTCCTCCAGCTCGCGGCGGCGCTCGCGTACGGCGGGCAGCCTCGCCTCCAGCAGTGCCACCGTCGATCCCAGACTGCTGTTGGCGCCGAACGTGCTGGGGTTTGCCACAACCACTCCCACCGGATCGTCAGTTACCGCTCGTAGCAGCCGAATGTACGGCCCCCCACAGCAGATACCCGGTGCTTTGCCGGAAATTCCCACCCATCGGGCGGCCCGGACCACGGCCGCAGCGCGGGATATGGCCGGGGTGGTCTCGGGTGTGGGGCCCGGGCGCCGACGCGGCCGGGCGGCCACGGCGCCGGGCCCGGTGACGACGGGACAGCGCGCCCTGCTCAACGGCCGGCACTTGCGCCGCGGCCCGCAGCTTGGCCAGCCACGTCCAGATCGCGTACCCGCCGACCGACGCCCGCGCCCCGATCCGCCGGGCCGCACAGAGTCGGCACCCGGACGCCACATACCCACCACCGAGCCCGCTACCCGCCACACACTCCGCTCACTGGAAACCGCCCGCCCTATTCCGGCCGTTGGCGCGGTTCCCATCCTCCAACCCCACGCCAGCAACGCCCGTGCGAGCACCTCTTGCCCGCATCCAGCAGCATCGCCGCGTCCGCCCGCGCCGCGCCGGCTTCGTGCCGAGGGCGCTGTCCCCGCCACTGCCAGGCCGCATAGGGGCGGCGGAGCCCATACGTCATGGCTCCAGCGTCGCGAAGAACAGTCCGCCGTGGGGGAGGGATGCGCCAGCACGCCGGCCCCCACGCAACGGTTCGAGGAGGTGATCTACCCTCAGCTATCAGCCCCGCCACGGCGCCTGACCCAGAGGCAATCGCTCGCTGATCATTGGGGTTGTCGCCACGCCACCCTGGCGGAGATGCGTTCGCGGGATCGGGGGAGGGCGCCGGGGCGGCGCGGTGGCGTTGGAGGCCGGGAAGGGGCGGTGGGCCCCGAGGTGGGCAGCACGCCGGACCCACCGCTGCCCTCACCGCCCCGGACCCTGGCCGGGCCCGCTACGCCCGCTCCATGCGTGCTCGGCGAGCTGGCTCGGCGTCAGCGTGGGGCGCCCGGTGAAAGGGTGGAGCAGGTTGATGGCCACCACGCGCCTGGTAATGCAGCCAAGCCAGAAAGGAACGATCGGCTCGCCGCTCAGGATGGAATCTCACGGTTTGCTATCCGGCCGGTGTTGACCTCTTCTGATGGGCCCGGGGGCTGCGGTGTGGCGACCGACCCTGGGCGAGGGTGTCGTATGCCTGACCTGCGCGGACGCCGGTGTCGGTGGGCGGAGTGCTCCTGAGGGTGGAACCGTACCAGCGTCGGCCGCGTCCGACGAAGCGTCACTGACCGTCAATTCTCTGCCAGGTCAGCGGCTTCGTGGAATCCTCCTGAATTGCTGTCAGGCGCTACATTCGAGGCCTATTAGCGACTTGGTGCTGGAATGCCCTGATTTACCTGTGTGATTGCTGTCACTTTGCTGTGGGTGGGCTGGATCTTGGCTTCCGTCGGGATCTTGGCTCCCGGTAGAAAATGCTCCATCTGTTTGGATCCCGGGTGGAGTGCAAGTGCTGTCGTTCCGTCGTTCCGTAGCCCTGCTCATATGCGTCAGCCTCGCCGTACTCGGTGCGGCGGACGGCGCGACCGCCGCCGAGCTCTGGGCCGACCGGGACGCCGCGGCGGTCGCACCCGGTGACCTGCCGGTGCAGATCGGTGGGGGTGCCGGCGGGAGGTCCCACGGCGCGACGGCCGGAGAGACGGACGCCGCGGCCGACGGCGGTGACCGCGGCCACGATCCGGCCCCGGGTGAACTGCCCGCCGACGACACCGCGGCCGGGGCGACACTCCCGCCCGCCGCGCCGGCCGTGCTTCCCCAGCCGAAGACCGAGGTCGTCGCCTCACCGCCGACACCCGCGCTGTCCGCGGGCGGGTTCGATCCGGCGAAGAGCCCGGAGCTGACGGACCTGCGTGCCGAACAGCAGCGGACCTTCAAGAACGCGGACGGCACGTACACCACCCGCTACTACCCGACGCCGGTCAACTTCAAGAAGGCCGACGGTTCCTGGGCCGCCATCGACACCAGCCTGATTCCGGCGGGCCGCGCATCCCTCGGCCGGGCGGCCCCGGTCCAGGACGGATGGACCACCACGTCGGGCCAGCGGGAGCTGAAGCTCGCGGCGAGCGCGAGCGGCGATCCGCTGGTCTCCCTGGACCTCGGTGACGGCGCGTCCGTCGCCTACGCGCTCCAGGGCGCCGCCCCGGCCCGCGGCTCGGTCGAGGGCAGCACCGTCACCTACCCCGCCGTCTTCCCCAAGGCCGGCCTCACCCTGCAGGCCGGCAGCGACTCGTTCAAGGAGACACTGCTCCTGGAAGACGCCTCCGCGCCCACCGAATGGGTGTTCCCGCTGCACCTGGCGGGCGTCAACGCGTCCGTCGACGCGGGCGGCGCGCTGGTGTTCACCGACCCTGCGGGAACGGTCCGCGGGCGGATGCCGTCCGGCTGGATGGAGGACTCCAACCAGGCCCCCAACTCGGGCGGCCAGGGCGCGGTCTCCGGAGGGGTCCACTACGAGCTGGTGCAGGCGGCCGGCGGTCAGGCGCTCAGGATGGTGCTCGACCAGGAGTGGCTGAAGGCGCCGGAGCGGGTCTTCCCCGTCAAGGTCGACCCGTCGGTCTACTCGGCCAAGGCCGTCCAGGGCACCTACGTGATGTCCGGGGTGAACGCCGACTTCTCCTCCGACTCCGAGCTCAAGGCGGGCACCTACGACGGATCCACCAAGGCCGCCACGTTCCTGAAGTTCACCGGTGTCGAGAACACCCTGCGCAACGCCACCGTGACCGGTGTCAGCCTGGCGCTGTACAACAGCACCTCGTACTCCTGCAACGCCCGCCCGGTCACCGTGCACCCGATCACCTCGGACTGGTCGCAGGGCTCGGTGCGGTCCTGGCCCGGCCCGTCCGTCGGCAGCGCACTTGCCTCGGACAGCTTCGCCTTCGGATGGCGGCCCAGCTCCGGCAGCAACTGGACGTGCGCGCCGAACTGGAGGTCCATCAACCTCGGTGAGGCCGGACGCAATCTGGTCAACAGCTGGACCCACGGCTGGCAGGCCAACTACGGCCTCGCGGTGAAGGCGGACGACCGGGACGCCTACGGCTGGAAGAAGTTCGGCAGCGAGAACTCCAGCACCGTCCCGAGCCTGGACGTCTCCTGGTCGAAGTACGGCGCGGACTACCGTCTGGACGGCTGGGTCCAGCCGGTGACCGCGACGCAGGAGGGGATCTTCCGGATCAGTGCCTGGAACCGCGGCCAGGAGACCTGGACCCCGGGCGGCAGCTACAAGATGTCGTACATGTTGTTCGACCAGTGGAACAACAACATCACCAACTACGGCACGAACATCGCCTGGACCCCGGTGTCCGCGGACGTCCCGCCGGGGGGCGGTACGACGTTCGACGCGCACATCCGCACGCTTCCGCCGGGGACGTACAAAATCGCGTGGACGATGGACGACTACCAGCACGGCAACTTCTACATGGACGGTATCGCGCCGCTCACCATGCAGTTCTCGTCGGTCAACATGCCGCCGGCGCTGACGAAGCTGTCGCCGCCGTCGCACTCGGTGACCCAGCAGCTGCAGCCGACCCTCACGGCGCAGGGTACCGACCCGGACCGCTCGCCGCGGCCGACCGTCGACTACCGCTTCGAGGTGTGCCGGGTGGTCGGCGAGGACGCCCGCGTCGGCTGCCAGCAGTCCGCGTGGCAGCCGTCCTCGGCGTTCGTGGTGCCCGCCGGCTGGCTGAACTGGAACGAGCAGTACGCCTGGTACGCGGAGGCCGGTGACGGCGCCGACGCCAGCCTCAAGTCGCAGCCCTCCTACCTGCGGACCCTGCTGCCGCAGCCCGCCCAGTACAGCACCGCCGCGGACGAGGGGCGCGCCTTCAACGCGGCGGCCGGCAACTACACCAACGCCGCGACCGACGCAGCCCTGCCGACCGTCGGCCCCGAGCTGTCGGTGACCCGTAGCTACAACTCGCTGGACCCGCGCACCGACGGCGCGTTCGGCGCGGGCTGGACCAGCCGCTGGGACATGCGGATCCAGGTCGAGTCCAGCTCCTGGCTGGCGCTGCCGGGCAACGTCATCCTGACCGCGTCCAACGGCTCGCGCGCGCGGTTCGCGTGGGACGCCGCGAAGAGCACCTACATCGCGGGCAGCGGTATGGCCGCCGACCTGCGCAAGGCGGACGGCGGCGGCTGGACGCTGACCGACCGCACCGGCACCGTGCACACCTTCAACGCCTCCGGACAGCTCACCAAGGTCACCGACGGCGCCGGCCACGCGCAGGAACTCACCTACACGGGCGGCCGGCTGACCCGCGCCAAGGACCTGCTCTCCGGCCGCTACCTCGACTTCGCCTGGACCGGCGCCCACGTCACCGCGGTCACCGCCGCCGGCGCCACTGGTTCCTGGAGCTACGTCTACACGGGCGACCTGCTGACCAAGGTCTGCCCGCCGGGGGTGGCCACCACCGCAGACAAGGGCTGCACCGCCTACGAGTACGGCACCGGCTCGCGCTACCAGAGCGCCGTGCTGGACGCCGGTCCGTCCGGCTACTGGAGGCTCGGCGAGAGCGAGGGCTCGGCCGCGGCCAACAGCGCCCGGGTGACCGACCGCGCCCCCGGCCAAAGCGTCGACGTCACGTGGGGCGCCGACGGCCCGCTGACCGGCTCCGCCGACAAGGCGGCCTCCTTCAACGGCCGGACCTCCTACCTGGAACTGCCCACCAAGACGATCAGCAGCTCCACCCAGAGCTCCGTCGAACTCTGGTTCAGGACCGCCGGTCCCGGTGTGATCCTCACCTACCAGAACCGCACCATGACCGAGCCACCGTGGAACGTCGTGCCGACGGTCTACGTCGATGCGAACGGCAAGCTGAACGGCCAGTTCAACGGCTCGGGCGGGACCATTACCTCCACCTCCGCCGTCAACGACAACGCCTGGCACCACGTCGTGCTCTCCTCCGCGCAGACCAGCACGGCCCTGTTCCTCGACGGCCAGCGGATCGGCGTCACCAACGGCACCATCGACCACCTCGACATGGACCGCACCTACCTGGGCGGCGGATTCCTCGGCACCTGGCAGAACGGCGCGGTGACCTGGTTCAACGGCCAGATCGACGAGGTCGCCGTCTACGACTACCCCGTCACCGACCAGGTCGCCGCCGAGCACTACGCCCTGCGCAGCGGCACCGCCCAGCTCACCAAGGTGACCCTGCCCACCGGGCGGACCAGCGCCCAGGTCGGCTACGACGCGACCAGCGACCGGGTCACCTCCGTCAAGGACGGCGCCGCCAACGAGTGGAAGGTCTCCGCACCGGCCTACACCGGCGGCTCCTTCCTCTACAACAACGCCGTGACGGCCAGCACCCCCGCCGCGTACTGGCGGCTCGGCGAGCGCGACGGCGCCGTCGCCGCGAGCCAGACCGGGACCGGCCTGGCCGCAGGCTACGGCGACGGCGTCACCAAGCTCGCCCCGGGCGTGTTCTCCCCGACCGACGACACGGCCGCCGCCTTCGACGGAAGCGCCCGCGCCCAGGTCGAGCTCCCCGAGAGCGTCCTGCACGCCTCCAAGGACCTGGCGGTCGAGCTGTGGTTCAACACCACCAAGGCCGGCGTGCTGATGGGCGACCAGAGCCGGGCCGTCGACGACCCGGCCGGCCCCGGCGGCACCTGGACGCCGATCCTGTACGTCGGCAGCGACAACAAGCTGTGGGGCCGGTTCTCCGGCGCCACCGGCAACATCAGCTCGCCGGGCACCGTCACCGACGGCACGTGGCACCATGTCGTACTCTCGGCCTCCGGCACCCAGCAGACCCTGTACCTGGACGGCGCGCAGGTCGGCGCGCAGAGCGGCGCCATCGACCACCAGCAGAACGTCCACACCTACCTCGGCGCCGGCTTCGCCAAGGGCTGGCCGTCCGCTCCCGCCGACGTCAGCCACTTCACCGGCGCCATCGACGAGGCCGCCGTCTACCAGCACCCGCTGTCCGCCGCCGACGTGCTGACCCACTACCGCGCCCGCAGCTCCCAGGTCGCGGGCCAGGGCATCGGCTACCGCGGCTCGGTCGTCACCGACGCACCGGCCGGCTTCTGGCGGCTGGACGAGAGCGGTGGCACCACCACCACCACCAGCGAGGTGGCCGGCATCAAGGGCAACGGCACCTACGCGGCCGCCGCCCAGCCCGGCAAGGAAGGCGTCTTCGGGATCGGCGACGGACGGGCCGCCCAGTTCACCGGCAGCCCCGACTCCTACCTGGACCTGCCCACCCCGATCCTGCAGACCGGCACCGAGATCGCCGCCGAGCTGTGGTTCCGCACCGCCGCCCCGGGCGTCCTGCTCTCCCTGCAGAGCGAACCGATGGGCTCACCCCCGTACAACGTGACGCCCGCCCTGTACGTCGGATCCGACGGCAAGCTGCGGGGCATGTTCTACGGCGCCAACGGCAACCAGCCGATCACCTCCGGCCCCACGGTCACCGACAGCGCCTGGCACCACACCGTGCTCTCCGCAGGGCAGGGAACCCAGTCGCTCTACCTCGACGGCGCCCTGGTCGGCACGACCACCGGCACCGTCAACCACCTCAACATGACCCGCACCTACCTCGGCGGCGGCTACACCGGATCCATGCCCGGCGGCAACGGCGGCTCCTCCTGGCTGAACGGCCAGATCGACGAGGTCGCGTTCTACCAGCACCCGCTGACCACGGAGCGCGTCGCCGCGCACTACCAAGCCCGCTCCCTGTCCTCCGCCACCGCCCTGGCCTCCAAGGTCACCGTCAGCGACCCGGTCGGCGGCGTGTCCACCGACGTGCACGACGCCCAGCGCGGCATGCGCCTGATCTCGCGCACCGACCCCACCGGCGCCACCACCACCTACGCCTACGACACCGGCGGCTTCCTGCACACCGTCATCGACCCCAACGGCCACTCCACCATCACCGGCCAGGACGCCCGCGGCAACACCGTCTCCAACACCACCTGCCGCGACGCCAACTCCTGCTGGACCAGCTACACCTCCTACTACCTGAACAAGGACAACGACCGGGACCCCCGCAACGACAAGCCGACCGAGACCCGCGACGCACGAGCCTCGGGCCCCTCCGACAACCGCTACCGCACCACCATCGGCTACACCCCGCTCGGCCTGCCCGACACCACCACCCTCGCCGACGGCCGCACCACCCGCACCACCTACACCACCGGCACCGAGCCCGCCACCGGCGGCGGCACCACCCCCGCAGGCCTCGTCGCCACCCGGACCACCGCCACCGGCGCCACCACCGGCTACGCCTACTTCGCCTCCGGCGACCTGGCCGCCACCACCGCACCATCGGGCCTGCGCACCACCTACGGCTACGACGCGATGGGCCGCAAGACCACCGAGACCCAGTTCTCCGACGCCCAGCCCGGCGGTGTGAGCACCGTCACCGAGTACGACTCGCTCTCCCGCGAGGTCGCCGTCACCGGCACGCGCACCACCGACGCGGTGACGGGTACCGCCCATCAGGCGAAGACCACCCGCAGCTACGACGAGGACGGCCGGGTACTCTCCACCACCGTCGCCGACCTGCTCGGCGGTGACACCGCCCGCACCACCGGCACCACCTACGACCCGCTGGGCCGCACCGCGACCGAGACCGACGCCGAAGGCGGCGTCACCACCTACGGCTACGACACGCTCGGCCATACCACCTCGGTCAGCGACCCGCTCGGCCAGCTCACCCGCTTCACCTACACCGCTCGCGGTCAGCTCGCCACCACCCTCGTCGAAGGCTGGAACGGCGACGGCCAGGCTCCGCGCACCCTCACCGCCGAGTCCAGGGCCTACGACCCGGCCGGCCGCCTCGCCTCCGTCACCGACGCCATGGGCTCCACCACCGCCTACACCTACTTCGACGACGGCCTGACCGCCACTGTCACCGCCCAGTCCGTCACCCAGGCCGACGGCACGACGCACCCCGTCGTCCTGCAGCGCAACGAGTACGACGGCGCAGGCCACCTCACCAAGCAGACCGTCGGTGGCGGCCGCACCACCACCGAGATCACCGTCGACGCCACCGGCCGCACCACCCGCACCGTCCTGGACCCCGGCGGCCTCGACCGCACCACCTCCGTCGGCTACGACGCCGACGACCGGATCACCTCCACCACCAGCAAGGTCAGCGCCACCGAGAACCAGGTCGCCACCTCGGTGTACGACACCGCCGGCCGCCTGACCCGCAGTGACCTCGCCTCGTCCGCCGGCGGACCGGTCGCCACGAGCACCTTCACCTACGACCAGCGCGGCCTGGTGACCGCCTCCACCTCACCCAACGGCAACGCGACCGGCGGCGACCCGGTGGCCAACACCACCACCTACCAGTACGACCAGCTCGGACGGCTCACCACCACCGTGCTGCCCACCGTCCAGGCCGAGAGCGGCGGCGGCGCCCCGGCGGCCGTCCACCCGACGGCGACCACGGGCTACAACACCTTCGGCGAGCCGGTCACCAACAAGGACGCGCTCGGCAAGGTCACCACCGTCACCACCGACCGGCTCGGGCGCGTCACCGAGACCCGCCTGCCCGACTACACCCCGCCCGGCTCGGCCACCGCGCTGACCGCGATCGCCCGCACCGAGTACGACAAGCTCTCCCGCATCACCGCCAACTCCGACGCCGCCGGCCGCCGGACCACCTTCGGCTACGACCGGCTCGGCCACCAGATCCAGCGCATCGACCCCAACTCGCTCGGCACCCTCCAGCCGCCCGTCGACGGCAACCCGCCGACCTGGGCCTCCACCTGGACCCCGACCGGCCTGCAACTGTCCGTCACCAACCCCGTCGGCGGCCGTACCCAGGCCACCTACGACGAACTCGGCCGCAACCTGACCGCCACCGTCGTCGAACGCAAACCCACCCCGCAGAACCTCACCGCCCGCACCACGTGGGACGACGCCGGCAACGCCACGGCCCGCACCAGCGCCGCAGGCAACGTGTCCACCGCGACCTTCAACACCGCCGGACAGCCCGTCACCACCACCGACCCGGCCGGCCGGGTCAGCAAGCTCGACTACGACGGCCTCGGCCGCACCGCGAAGACCACCGCCCCGCTCGGCGAAGCCGCCGCCGTCACCTACGATGCCCTCGGCAACCCGGTCCGCACCACCGACCTCGATTCCGCAGGCACCGCCCTGCGCACCAAGGACACCACCTTCGACCTCGAAGGCCACGCGCTCACCAGCAAGAGCCCGACCACCGGCGCCGTCACCACGCTCACCTACGACGCCCTGGGCCGGCTCACCCGCCAGGTCGAGCCGGTCGCCGCCGGCCAGGCCATCACCTCCACCTTCGGCTACGACGCGGCGGGCAACCGCACCCGCCTGACCGACGGCAACGGCAACTCCACCACCTACACCTTCACCCCCTGGGGCCTGCCGGAATCCACCGTCGAGCCCGCCACCACCGCCCACCCGGCGGCCGCCGACCGCACCTGGACCACCGGCTACGACATCGCCGGCCAGGCCGTCAAACTCACCGAACCCGGCGGCATCATCCGCAACCGCACCTTCGACCCGATGGGCCGCCTCACCAAGGAGACCGGCAGCGGCGCCGAAGCCGCCACCGACACCCGCACCCTGCGCTACGACAAGGCCGGCCGCCTCGTCGCCGCCGACGGCACGGGCCTCGCCTCCCAGGACTTCACCTACAACGACCGCGACCAGCTCATCGAAGCCACCGTCGCCGGCGTCGACCAGTCCTGGGAGTACGACAGCGACGGCCGGATGACCGACCGCTGGGACTCCTCCACCGGCTGGGCCACCTTCGGGTACAAGCCCGACGGCCAGCTGGCCTGGTCCAACGACCAGCTCACCGGCGCCCAGCTCTGGTACGGCTACGACGGCGACGGCCGCCTGAAGACCCAGAACTACGTCACCCGCGACCCCGCCGCCCCCGCCAACTGGAAGCCCACCTCCAGCCGCTACCTCAGCTACGACGCACTCGGCCGCCTGGCCTCCGACAAGGTGGCCCAGGAGGACGCCCAGGGCACCCCGGTCACCGGTACTGCCTACACCTACGACCTCGACGACCGCCTCACCCGCAAGACCGTCACCGGCAAGCCCGGCGACCCCGTCGACGACAACACCTACACCTACGACCAAGCCGGCCGACTGACCTCCTGGACCAGCGGCATCGGCACCACCCCCTACGAGTGGGACGCCGCCGGCAACCGCACCCGCAACGGCCAGGGCATCTCCACCTACGACCAGCGCAACCGCCTGCTGACCGACGGCACCAGCACCTACCGCTACACCGCCCGCGGCACCCTCGCCGCCGCCACCACCGCAGGCACCGAGCAGACCCAGAAGTACGACGCCTTCGACCGCCTCATCAACGACGGCCAGACCACCTACACCTACGACGCCCTCGACCGCATGATCCAGCGGGGAAGCACCACCTTCTCCTACGACGGCGGCACCAACAACCTGATCACCGACGGCACCTGGCGCTACGCCCGCGACGCCGCAGGCGCCGTGACCGGAGCAGCGGACGCGGCCGGCCCCAAGCGGGTCCGCACCGACCAGCACACCGACGTCACCGCCACCCTCACCACCGACGGCACCGCGGTCGGCTCAACCACCAAGTACGACCCCTTCGGCAAGCCCGTCACCCGCACCGGTACCAGCACCAGCCTTGGCTACCAGAGCGGCTGGACCGACCCCGCCAACGGCGACGTCAACATGCACGCCCGCTGGTACCGTCCCGGCACCGGCAGCTTCACCAGCCGCGACAGCTGGCAGCTAGACCCCACCCCGTCCGTCCAGGCCAACCGCTACACCTACGCCAACGGTTCGCCCCTGAACGGTACGGACCCGACCGGTCACTGCCCCGACGCGTGTGTTCTGGAGGCAGGTATTGCTCTGGGAGCCGCGCTCGCACTCTCCTACGCCTGTGTGAAGGCCTGCCCCGGTATCTCAAAGGCCAGCGGTCAGTTCGTCACCGACACCACGAACTGGGCAAAGAACCAGTTCTCAAGCAGCGACGCAGCTTCTGGGGCCTCGGCCGCCGCTGCTGCCATCGCGACCGGACTGATCGTCGGCACGGCCCTGGAATGGAAGACCGACATCGACCCCTGCCGCGGCGGACGCTGCAACAAGAACCGGGGCGGCAAGGACACTCCGCCCGGCGGTGGCGGTGGGGACACTCCGCCCGGCGGTGGCGGTGGGGACACTCCGCCCGGCGGTGGCGGTGGCGGTGGTGGCGGCGGCGGTCGTGGTGGTAGCGGACGCACAATCACCAAGCCAAAGCCCGCACCCACGCCTATCCGACCCAAGCCCTCCCCGGAGTGGAAGCGCCCGGACTACCAGGAGCTTCTCAAGACGATCACCCGGATCTACAGCATCTGGGACCTCTTTCAGCAGCTCGCCAACGACCCCGGACTCACTCCGGACGAAGCTCCCGATACTCACCCGGCTCCCGGGACGGACCCGGGAGGCGGAGAGGGCGAAGACAATAGTGGCGACTGTCGAAGCGGATTCGGAGGTGGGTGGCGAATGTACTTGCCTGTCGATCAGTCCAGCCGAGCTCAAGGCGCGGAGGCGTGCCTCACCAAGGACTTCATCGACAACAACCCGGGCAGCGGAGTGAAGTCGTCCAAAAAGACCTATGGGGACAAAGCGGTGACCCCGCCCGGCTACACGTGGGCGGCGGTATATGCAACTGGACTCGGGAACTACCCGGCAGGTCAGTGGCGTAACAATTGCCATCTTCTGGCCCGATCCTTGGGTGGCGACGGGACGAACTACGCCAATCTCGCTACATGTTCCCGCACGGCGAACTCCACGCCCATGAACAAGGACTGGCCGTCTCACCGCGTCAAGAATATGGCCGCGTATGAGAAGCAAGTGAAGGATATTCTGGATACCGATCCAACAGCGGTTGTCCACTATACGGTGACCCCGAAGTATGATGGGAGTAGGATCGTTCCAACCTATTTCAAAATGCAGGCAACCGTGTACAGGCCGGGGATCGGAACGGGCTCGCTGTTCAACAACGACGTCCCCAACGAAATGTTCGGCCTGAAGGATGGGCAATGGCATAACATGGGTATGGATGCCCCGACGCGATGGGAACCTTAGAGTGAATAATGATAAGTCTTCCGCGGCCACCATGGTGCGCATCGTGGAACTGCTGTCGTGCATCGGTCCGACTTGTGGTGACACGGTCGACTGGAGTGCGGTGGAGCAGTTCTACGGGACTCCCTTCCCTGCCGATTATCGCGCCTTTGTTGCCGAATTCGGCAGTGGATCGATCGAGCAGGTAGTCGGCATCCAAATTCCGGCCGTCACCTCGGATGAATGGCGTGGGAACACGGTTTCACGGCTCTCCGAGGAAGCGCTCGCGGATGAGACGGTGAACCGGTGGGGTCCCGCAGACCGGGGCCAGTACCGGCTCGAGGAACTGCTGATCTGGGGATGGACAGCTGGAGCTGACACCCTCTGCTGGATCACGACGGATCCAGACCCGGATCGGTGGCCGGTCGCGGTGTACTCGCGCGGAAGCCTTGAGTGGTCGGTATATCGCTGTGGGATGGCCGAATTCCTACTCAAGCTGCTAACCGGCGAGTGGCCGCAGTGGCCGATCAGTGACGACTCGCTCCAGGGCATGGCGGACCCGAGGTTCCTGCACGACACCGACGAGAAGGCGGGATGGGCATCGGGGAACGACCCGTGGGAGTAACCCGGGCAGGAGATCCTTTCAGGCCTGCCGCTGCGCGACGAACGCCGTCGCTGCGGAAATCAAGCAGTCCGAGGCGCTGGCCACCTGGCTTCGCGAGCAGCGCCGGCGCCTCGGACTGACCTACGCGGCGATGGCCACCAGGACGGACTACACCGCCTCCATGCTCTCCCGGGCCGCCAGCGGCCACCCGGTCCCGTCCTGGGAGATCGTCAGCCAGATCACACGGGCCTGCGAAGCCGACCAGGCCCGCGCCCGCAAACTGTGGAAGGCCGCCCGCTGGGCCCGCCAGGACCGGCTCAGACAAAAGCGCGTCCACGACGGGTACCGGGACTTCGTCACCCGCTACGACGACCAGCTCGCCATGCGCCCCGAACTCATCGCCGACTTCGGCCAGCTGCGCCGGGCGATGGTCGAACTGCGGGCGAAGGGCGGGCAGCCGTCCCTGGCGCAGCTGCACACGCGGGTCGGCCGGACGGAGTCCGGTGGCCACCGGCTGCCCCGCAGCAGTCTGAGCGCGATCCTGCGGGGCACGGCGGTGCCGCGGCAGGACCACGTGAAGGCCTTCGCACAGGCGATGGGTGTCTCGGCCCAGCGGGTCGTGAAGTGGGAGAAGGCGTGGAAGCGGGCCGAGAAGGCAGCAGCCGAACCGGTCCGCTTCCCACGGCCGCCGCGCCCGCTACGGCCGGCCGACGGCGACCGCGGCCCCGCCTCGGGAGGCCACTGTTCAGCTCTTGGGACCCTCGCCCGACGCCCGCGAGCCGTTCGACTCGTTCGTCGCGTTCGTCAGCAAGCCCTCCACCGTGGAGTGCAGGCAGGACGTCGACCTCCTGCTCGCCGTGCTGGGCTCCGCGTCGACGCCGATGCCGGGCGGACCGTGGTGGCCGGGGCCCCTGCCGCCGCATCCACCGGCTGGCCGCACGACCTCGGGCCTGCCCATCCGCGTCCCCCGGCGCTACGACCTCCACCCGTTCAGGCAGATGCGGGGCAGGGGCCTGCGCCCGGGCCGGCTCCACGTCGCTCTCGAGGTGGCAGGAGCCGGTGGCTTCGTGCGGCATGTCCACCCGGCCGTACCCGGCGCCGTTCACCCGGATCGGTGACCGGTACGGTCGTCTCCCCGTCCTTTCCGCCCCGGGTGCCACCGTGTTTTCAACCGCGCTCGGTCGTTGATCCGGTGTGAGCGATCTCGGATTCGACCGGATTGTGGTTCAGCCGGAGCTGGGGGCCGGTCCGCTCGGCTGCAGGTCCTGCTCCGATCCGAAGGCCACAGCAAGTACACGTGCACTACGGCAAGTCCACCAAGACCAACACCCCTGAGGACGTCGTGGTGAAGAGGGCCGAAGTCTGGGTCCCTGCCCGGGAGGGCTTCAAGAAGTGGCAGGCGGCGCAGGAGGCCGCTGCGGCGAAGGAGACCGCCACGGTGAGCGTGAGCGAAGCCGGGTGAGATCGCCCCGGCGCACCACCCGCCGGCGCGCCGGCCGAGGACCGGGCCGCTGAACGCTGGCCTCCGGTTCCGCACTCGGGCGCGGGCTGGGCGTCCGGGCAGTTGGAAGAAGCGGCGGCCGAGTGCCGACGGTGCGGTGAGCGCGGTGCCGATGTCTTGGCCGCGGATGTCGGCACCGTCGGCGCACGGTCCGCCCAGGACAGCGCCAGGCCACAGCGCGCGTTCAGAGGGCGCACACCTCCGAGCTGCCCCACAGTGGGTCCGCCGACGGCCACCTCCCCTCTCGCCGGCGGGGCCTTGGCCTGCGGTCAGCGTCGGGCGCCGCCGGGGGCCAGCAGGCTGGTGACGTCCGCCATGGCCTGGGCCGAGGGCTTGAAGTAGCGGCGGACGTTCTCCGCCTTCTTGTGCCGGGACTTGGCCATCAGCATCAGCTCGGAGGCGCCCTGCTCGCCGAGGTGGGTCAGGGAGGAGTGCCGGTACTCGTGCAGGTCCCAGCCGGTGCCCGGCCCGGCGTGGGCGGTGTGCTGGTCGAGCAGCGCGCGGGCCTGGCCGTAGGAGAGGCGGGCCAGGCCGGTGTCCGGGCAGACGTCCCGGGCGGCGAGCACCTTGCCGGAGCCGGGACGCCGGTGGGTGACGAACACCGGGCCGCGGGTGCGGCCCCTCAGCAGGCGCGGCAGCAGCCGGGCGGTTCCGGCGTCCCAGAACACCGTCTCCAGCACGTAGTCGGCGCGGGTCGCGCCGCGCCGGCGCACCTTGGGCTTGGTGCCCTTCGACTTCACCGGGCAGCGGCGCCCGGCCAGGTCCAGCTCCTCGATGTTGACGTCCAGGATCTCCTCGGAGCGGGCGCACGTCTCGTAGAGCATCCGCCACAGGGTTTTCTCCCGCAGGTGGACGTCCCGGCGGGCGACCAGCCGGTCGATCGCCATCTTCGAGCGCACCGGGGTGTCGGAGTCCGGCGGCGGCATCCGATTCGCCCAGGCCGGGACCGTCGGCCCGTCGTAGCCGCGCTCGGCGCACCAGCTCGTCCAGGAGAGCACCGCGCCGCGGCGGGCGTTCCAGGTGTTCACCGCCGAGCTGCCCCACAGCAGCTCCAGTGCCCCACCGATCTCGTCGTCCGCGACGGCGGCGAACGGCCGGCCCTCGCCGATGTGCTCGGCGGTCGGCAGCCCGGAGCGGAGTGCGCCGAGCCGGGCCGCCCGCGGCCCGGCGGCCCACCCTCGTAGAGCGACCACGCCTTCCCCTTCACGTCTCCCTCGTTCACCCCCACGCCTGCCCCAGCCGATCATTCGCTTGTCTACGGCGCCGCACCCGGCGCACGAACAGCCAGCGCGGAGCGCGCCGTAAGGCTCGTCAGACCTCCATGCACCACGCGCACCCGGCGACGGCGGTCGCCCGACCGGGGGCGGATCCGCGCGGCACTGCCCGCGCCCGTGACGCTGACGCCGTTGTCCACGGTGCTCACCTCCAGCGGGCCTGCCCCAAAGTGCCCGCCGCTCGGTACGGGCGGGCGAATGACGAGGCGACCTCCGGCACGCATTCGCGCACCGGAGCTCGCCTCGCCGCTCAGCACCGTTCAGGTGCGGGTGCTCGTCCTAGGCGGCGCGTCCCCACCGAGCGATGATCTCCGACGTCTCCTGCAGCCGCCGGAAGACGCCGCCGTTCATGGCGTCGACGGCCTTCTGAGCTTCCCGCCAGCCACGGAGGGGGTCCATCGCCATCTCCATGGCCTTGCGGTTCTCCTCCAACCGGCGGAAGACGGCGCTGTTCATGGCGTCGATGGCCTTCTGGGTCTGCTCCCACTGGCGGAGGGCGCCGCTGTTCATGGCGGTCTCCAGCGCCTTCTGGTTCTCCCGCCACCGCTGGAGCGGCGCGTCCATCGCGGCCTCCAGCGCCGCCTGGTTCTCCCGCCAGCGGCGGAGGGGGTCCATCGCCATCTCCATGGCCTTGCGGTTCTCCTCCAGCCGGCGGAAGACGCCGCCGTTCATGGCGTCGATGGCCGCCTGAATCCCCGGCAGGTCGAAGCCGAAGCCGGCCTCCGTCGCCCTGCCTCCGTCGAAGGTCTGGGCGGTCGGCTCGGCCTGACCGAGGATGATCCGCCGTGCCTGCGTGTAGGGCTCGCCCGTCTTCGCCATCCGCTCGCGGACGGCCTTCTTGAACATCTTGCTGTCAGTCATCGCTGAAGCTCTCTTCTGACGCGGTCCCGTGCTCCCCGCCTGACAGAACGCACAACGATGCGTCAGGACAACAGGAAGAATGTGCGAGTCGGGGACCCTTGGCCTCGTTGCGACCCCCGCACGGGCGGGGTCGATAGGCTCAGGCAGGCACTACTGCCAGAGCTATTGTAGCAATAGTCGAAATGCACGCAAGGCCCTTCGGAGCGCCGAGATGTATTTCTGCTCGATTGATATGGACAAAAGCCGCAAAACGCTACGTTGCATGCCGAGATTGGGCATCCCGCCCATCGACCCACACCGCCCCTGACCTGCACCTTTGGTGGTTTCGGCGAATTTTGCGCATGTGATTCACATCACATCGAGGCTTTTTGGATTTGGGCGTTCGGAAGTGAGCTTGGCCCGTGACGCGGGGGCGACCTGGTCGTTCTCGCTGATGGAAGAGAAGCGACCCGAGCTTCTTACCGCTCGCATGGCGAGCAGGTCTTTCGGCTCCCGGCACTGGCCCTCCGGGAAGGGGACGGGAGCGGAAACACCTCGGCGAAGGTCTCGCTCCCCACAGGGTTCGAGACCTTCGCCGTGCTCGGGGCCGGTGCCGCTAGTCAGTCTCCGCCCTCAGCCGCGCCAGCAGCTGGGTCGAGCGTCAGCAGCCCGGTGTCGTGCAGCTCGAACGTCCGGTACAACGCGAGGTCACCTGCGATCGTCGGGACGCCATGGCCGCGGTGGCGAGCTACAGGCCGATGCCCTCGGTGGCGGCGTCGTCCCAGGCCTGGGCGTCGCGGACGTAGCGGTGGAAGACCGGGCTGCCGTCGGCATGGCCGGATTGCTGGCGGAGCTTGTGCTCGGGCTTGCGGGCCTTGGTCCCGGCGGTGATCAGCCCGACCCGCAGGGAGTGGCCGGTGTGCCGGACGTCGAGCCGGGCGCGTTCGCTGAGCCGGGTGATGATCCGGCCGCAGCCGTCCGGGGTGAGCCGGGCGGTGCCGAGGTGGCCCCACTGGTCGACCGCGCGGAAGGCCGGCCCGTCGGCGAGGTCGGCGGCCTGCTTCCAGGCGAGCTAGCAGCGGACCGGGCAGCTGTCCTCGTGCTCGCCGTAGCCGACGACCACGGTGCGCTCCTCCTCGCCCTTGACCGGAGGGACGACCACCCGCAGGCCGCGGGACTCCAGGGTGATGCCGAGGGTGTCCAGGGCGCTCACCTGCGAGGCGCGTCCGGCGATGGCGAAGGACATGGTGCTCAGCGCGCGGTCGCGCAGCCGGGCCAGCTCCGGCTGCAGGTACTCGCGACGGCGGCGCCGTGACCCGGTGGCGCGGGGGATGAGCCGGGGCGCGGTGTTCATCGCCCGGAGCTGGTCGGGGGTGGTCGCCGGGGCCTGGCCGCGGCCGCTGGCCCGGCGGGCCGCGCCGAGCTCGGGGTCGTTACGCAGCTGCTTGAGCTTCTCCCGGGCCGCGGCGGTGGCCGCCTTCGGGGCCTCGACCCGGTGCTCCCGGCGGCAGGTGACGGTGACTCCGGCGATCCGACGCTCGATGCTGGACATCGCCGCGGCCTTCTCGGCGTCCAGCCAGATGACGAAGCCGACCAGGGTGCCGGTGGTGACCGCGGTGTCGGGCAGCCGGTGGCCGGCCCGCGGGGCGAGCCAGTCCAGGTACTCGATCCACAGCGCCCAGTCCCGGGCGTACCCGGTCTTCGTCTTGTGCGGCCGGTGGTCAGTGAGGTGCTGCTCGGCGACCTGGTCGAGCGCCGCCAGCACGGCGGCGGTGACCGGGTCCGGCCGGGCCGGACCGGGCAGCGCGATGGTGGGGGAAGCGCCGGTGGGCTGGATCTCGCCCTCCAGCGTCGGCCCAGCCCCGGTCTCCTCAGTGCTCACCCGGTATCTCCTCTCCATTGCCGGTCACTTCCCTCCACCCATGCACACGTCGCACGAATCCTGGCCGGGGCTCGGCGGGAAGAGCGCACCGCAGTAGCCGCACTCGTCAATCTCCGAGGACTGCTCGCCGCAGTTGAAGCAGATCAATATCTCGGCATCCGGGTCGGCCGGGTCGGCGGCGGTGACCGCGTCAATGACAAGGGCCCGGGTATCGCACTTCCGGCACCATCGCACCGGCGACGGTCCACCGTTGACCGCCCAGTCCCTGCCGGTGCTGAGAACCGTCCCCGCGTAGGCGAACGCCGCATCGTCGGGCTCCTGCCGGTGGTGGCAGTACCGGCAGCGGGTCCCGTCCCCGAGAACCAGGGCGAACTGGCCGCAGTCCGGGCATTTCACTGTGCGGGGCTTCACCGGTTCCAGCTCGGGGGCGAGCCTGCGCATCCGCGCCGTGACGTAGCCGCGGATCGCGTCGAGGCCCTCGCGGATGAGCCGCAGGCTCTCGGCGACCTCGCCGTCCGGCGGGGCGGCGTTGGGCAGCACCTCCTTGTCCACGAAGTGGACAAGGAACTCCAGGACTTCCGCCGCGTTGGCCTCGATCACGTACCGGTTGACCTTGGCATCGTGGGGCCGGCCGTAGTGCTGGAGCTGGTTTCGGAGCTTGGCCAGCTGCTTGAGCCTGGTCTTCTCCTTGTCGCTGATGTCGATCCCGGCGATGTCGGTCAGCCGGGTGAGGGTCTGCTCGACGGTGCAGCTGCTCAGGGTGCCGTCGTCCAGCTCGCTGCGCTTGGCCTCGCCGGGGTTCTTGAAGACCAGGCTCCAGTGCTCCTGTTCCAGTCGGTACTTGAGCAGGCACTCGGCGGCGGCCTGCAGGTGCACCACGGCGTACTTCAGGCTCCGCCGGTCGACCTTGTCGCCCCGCAGGTGCTCAACCACGCTGACCATGTAGTCCAGGCCGTTCTCGACCGGCGGGTAGTGCACCTCGTCGTACAGCTCTGCCGTAGTACCGGTGCTGTCCCCGGTCTGTGTCTCGTTCTTCTGTCGGTCCGTCATCGCGGTGCGCTCCCCTCGCTCCGGCGGCCGATGGTGACGGGTCGTCATGTCCCGGTCTGTCGCGTAGGATATGGCAGCTTATCCGACGCCACAACACCCGTGGACCGGAGCGCTAGAAGGTGAGCATGAAGGACTGATGCTCACCAAGGGTCACTGTGCAGCCTAGAATTCGGCAATGGACAACAACACCGAAGCCGTGGCGCGAAGCACGGTCGGGCAGCGCGGGCGCCTGATGATCCCCGCCGCGCTCCAGCGGGTCGCGGGCATCGCCGAGGGCACCAGGGTGGTCCTGCGGGTCACCACGGACGGCACGATCACGGTCGAGACCGTCTGGGCCCTGGCTCTGCGGCTGCGCTCCAGCGTCGGCCGGATGCTGCCGCCGCCGGGCGCGGTGAGCGTGCGATGGGGCGGGCGGCCTGGTCGGCCGGACGGCGTCCGGCCCACCGACCCGCTCCCCCGCAGCAGCGAGCCGAACTGGCTGGAGGCGGCCGGGTACGCCGAGGCCACCGGCACCGGACCACTGACGGTGCTGACCGCCGACGCGGTGCTGTCCTGGCTCGCCGGGGCGGACGGCACCGGCCCGGGCGGCCCGCTGGCGTCCGCGCTGCCGCACGCAGTACTGCCCGAGCAGGCGGTCGGCCAGCTGGTCACCCACCTGGTGAAGGCCGGCGCCCGCGACCAGGTGGACGCCGTGCTCGGCGACCTGCAGCTGCTCGGCCTCCAGCTGGCCGCCCCCAGCGACGGGCACGCCGACCTGGCCCACGACACCGCCACCGCGTTGGAGCTGGTCACCGACGCCGCCCGGGACGGCGGCGAGCTCGACTTCACCGACGCGCTGTGCGCCGCCGTCGCCCTCCGGCTCGGCCTGCTCCTGATCTCCGCGGGTAACCCGCCGCAGCCCGCCGACCAGCACCGACCAGGAGAGTGACGCAGATCACATTGGCCCGGGCGAGATTCTCTGTCGCTTACCCGGCCTCCCGCGCCCGGAGGGTGACCAACGTTCCACGGAGGACACCCGATGACCAACCAGTACGTCGACGTCAGCAGCCCGAGCGGCACGACTCTCGCCCGTCGGGCCGACCCCTCGTCGGCCCGCTTCCACCTGGTGAACGACGAGGAGGTGCTCACCATCGACCACCCTGACGAGGGTAAGAAGACGTACAAGATGCAGGAGACCCTCGCGATCGGGGGGCTGACCAAGTGGCTGACCTACGTCAACCCCGAGCTGCCCGACGAGCCGTTCAACCAGGTCCGGGCCGCGGTCGCCGCCCGCGACGCCGCGCTGGCGCTGCCCGACAACGGTGACCTCGCGCTGTTCGGCAGGCTGGTTCTCCGCTTCAAGCGCAGCGCTCGGTGGACCGAAGCGGTCTCCACCGCGCTACTCGGCGACTGGATCACGCCGCTCCACGACGGCACCGGCCTGGGCCTTCCCGCACTCGACCAGCTCCGGAAGGAAGGCCGAACGATCCACACCCAGCTGGTGCCGCTGTGGGAGCGGCGCACCTACGGCAACCGTCGGGTGCTCCAACTGGAGAAGCCGTCGGTCGGCGGCGGCACGCTGCGGGACCTCCTCGCGGACCGGCACCTGCCTGACGACCCGCTGCTCGATCAGGTCCCCGGCGACCGCCGACTGGCCGCCGTCCTGCAGCAACTCGCCCCCGATGAGCGCGCCGTCGTCCTCGCCCTCGGCTACCCCGGCATCATCACCTGGCCCGAGGCCGCCGAGCACGCCGGCAGCCCCCAGCCGGAGAAGGACGGGGAGAGGGTCCGCCGCAAGGTCGACCGCGTGGTCCGCGAACTGCGTCGGCGGGATGGGCAGCGCGTCGACGGCCCGTCCGGGCTGTGGACCCCGGCCCGGAACGGGGGTGCACGATGACCGAGGTCGCGACTTTCGACATCCACCGGTCCAACAGCGGGGCCATGTTGTCGGCCATCGGGCCCACGTGGAGCTGGCACGGCGGCGTGGCAGAGGCCATCCGGAGAGTCGCGCCCCTCGCTGCGGACGGGAACACGGAGGTCACGGTGATGGCCGCGCTGCTCGGCCGCAACGGCGTACTTGTAGGGCAGGGCGACATCGCCCCGTTCTTCGGCCATACCTTCCTCGGCCTGCCGATCAGCGACCGGTGGACGCAGGCCATCTCAACGGCCTTGATCGGTAGCTGGGCCGATCCCCTCGACGCCCCCGGAGGCAAGGCCGAGATGGAGGCCGCATTCGGGCTGCTCCACCGCGAGGTCCGGGCGATCCATCTCCAGCTGGTGCCTCTGTGGCGGCGGCGTACCTACGGCAACAAGCGGGTCACCCTGCTGGAGACGCCGGTGAACGAGGGCATGACCCTGCGGGACCTGCTCGCCGATCGGCAGCTGCCCGACGACCTGCTGCTCGATCGGGTCCCTGGCGACCGGCGCCTGGCCGCCGTCCTGGACCGGCTCGCCCCGGCCGAGCTGGCCGTCGTCCTCGCCCGCGGCCACCGAGGCGTTGCCACCTGGGCCGAGGCCGCCGAGCTCGCCGGCAGCACCTGGCCAGAGAAGGACGGGGAGAAGGTCCGCCGCAAGGTCGGCCGCGCGGTGCAGGAACTGCGTCGGCAAGACGGCCAGCGCACGCATGGGCCGACCGGCTTGTGGACCCCGGCCCGGAACGGCGGTGCCCGGTGACCGGCTTCGTCCTCTCTGCAGCGGCGGACTGCGCCGGTGGTCTGGCAGCGGCTGGTATTGCGGCTCTCGCCGCCTGGGGCGTTCGGAAAATCAAGCGGAAGGCGGGTGGGTCGCGGTGATGGAGGGGTACGAGGAGCCCCAGGTTGGCATCGTCGTCCACCAGGGGACGCACTGCATGGTGCCGGTCGACGTCCCGTTGGAGACGGTCCACCAGCCGGGGCCCCCACCGTGAGCACCATCGTCTTCATCGGCACCAACGGCTACCTCGAATACGACCTCGCCCTCGGAGACTGCGTCGTGTTCGACGGGGCGCTCACGCCGCACGGCCGGACGTCTCTCGCCGCGGGGGAGAGCGTCGTCCTCATCAGCCTCGGCTTCCGTGCCCAGGGGCAGGCCGCGCGTACGGTCGCGCACCTCCCCCCGGCCCCGCGCTGAGACCGGCGAGCGCCTGGTCAACGCCCGAGGGCGTGACACCGATGAGGTGTCACGCCCTCGGGCGTTCTGCCTGTTCCTCAACACCCGGGTTCGGCGTGTATTGGAGGTATTGGATCTGTTGCAGGTATTGGAGCGGTTCACCTGGGGCGTGCTGCGCGCTGAGCGGCCGCGGCCCGTTCGCGGTGGGGCGCATTCGACTCGGCGCTCGATCCGTCGCTGTACCTCATGGTGCACAGCCGTCCCGGGGCGGCGCCGCACTGGGTGCAGGAGAGCTCGATCCACGCGGTCGCGGGGTCAGCTCCGGGGGTGATGCGGCCGCGGACCGGCGGCGGCGGTGCCGGCTGCCGGGGTTGTGGCGGCTGCTTGGGGCGCTTCGCGGTGGCTGTCGGGTCGCACGCGCCGTGGACCGGCTTGCCGCGGGAGCGTCGGGCGTTGCTGTAGAGCGTCGGGGTCTCCTTGGCCGGGTGTCCGCAGATCGCGCAGACCAGGGGGCCGCGGCGCGGCGCGGGCCGGGAGGCGTTTCTCGCCTTCTGCGCGGGGACAGTGTCGGTGGTCCCGTCGGGGCGGGTCACGGTGACCTCGGAGGCCGGCGGGACGTCGTGCGAGCGGAGGCGGGGGGTCGCGGTGTGGGTCTGCCCCTTGCGGCCGCCCCTGCCGATTCGTCCGGTCATGGCAGCAGGTTAGGGCCGTGGGCATCGCGCGGGTGACGACGACGCGGTGTCAGATGTATTGGAGCCTTTGGAGGCATTGATGACCGGTCACTCCGCCGTTCCGTGCTCGTTGTCCATGGGACGGTACGCCGCCCCGCCCGGGGAGCGGGGCCGGATGACGGTGGAGGTCGACGTGGCCGGCTGGCTGCAGGTGGGGCGGAGCGTGGTGCGCACGGACCAGGTGGTCGCGGTGGACATGTCTCCCTTGCGGGAGGAGAAGGTCCGCCTGGAGGTCCGGCTCGTCGGCGGCGGCCAGGCAGAGCTGGGAGTCTGCCCGGCGGCGAAGGCACCGGGGCTGGTCACGGAGTTCCCGTCGCTGCTGGCGGGCCACCCGAACCTGATCCTGCGGGCGGTTCGGGACGACGCCGACCTGGTGGTCGGCTGGAGGTCCGCCGCGGGCGTGGACAAGGCCCACCAGTCGGTCCCGAACCCGGCCGCGGCGGTTGTCCCGGTGACCTGAGGACGGCCGGCGACCCCGGCCCCGGTGCCGAGGCCGACCGCTGCTGTCACTTGCCGGTGAGGGTCACGATCGCGGAGTCCCAGTCCGGGCCGTTGTTCACGATGGCCGACAGCACGATGTCGGTGTGGCCGGTCCAGTCGTTCACCGGCTCCTCGACGTTGGACTTGCAGGCCTTCGTGATCTGGTCGCCGCCGAGGTAGCTCCCGAGGTGCATGTTGACGGCTTGAGCTCGACGCACCCCTTGATCGCCTCGACGTAGCCCTTCACGCGGAAGCCGCGGTCACGTACAGGCGGGCGATGCCGTTCACGGAGCCGTCCGGGGCGCTGGCGTCGAGGGTGATCTGCTGCTCCGGGGTGTAGCCGCGGGGGGCGGCGGTCGCGGCCGGCGTGGATGCGAGCAGGGCTGCGGCGAGCAAGGCAACGGCGGAGCGGCGCATGGGGCACTTCGGCCCGGTCCGGGTCGCGCAGAGGCCGCAGGCCACCGGGCATGTCGGGCAGCAGGAAACCTGCGCCTGGCCGACGAACCGTCCTACCGGCGCCAGATCAAGGCCCAGGCCAACCTCCAGGAGGGCCGCCACGCGCTCGCCCGCAAGATCTTCCACGGCCGCGCTGGCCAGCTCTACCAGCACTACCAGGAGGGCATGGAGGACCAGATCGGCGCGCTCGGCCTGGTCCTCGACGCCCTGGTGCTGTTCAACACCCGCTACATGGACGCCGCCCTCGATCGCCTGCGCGCCGACGGCTTTGACGTCCGCGACCAGGATGTCGCCCGCCTCTCCCCGTTCGTGCGCCACCACGTCAACATTGCTCGGCCGGTACAGCTTGGGGCCCCAAGGGGCCGCAGGCCGAGCGGGTCGTCCCGATCGGCTGACCGGCGTCGCGCCCGGCCCAGGCCCGCAGGCGAGCTGCCGGGCGCGCACACCCACCCGGTCCGACCCATCTGGCGATCGGTGAAGGTCCCTGTCGGAGGGCAGCCGGCTACCGGCCGGCTGCGGCGTCCTCGATCGCGGCGAGCAGGCGGGCGTGGACGGCGCCGGCGGCCTTGCGGGTGGCAGGGTCCGTGTCCTCCAGTTGTGGTGCGATGAGCTCGGCGGCGGCGGCGAGGACCGGCACGGGGACGGTTGCCGAGCGCAGGTGCAGCAGCTGGGCGGCGGCCTTCTCGCCGGGCGTCGCCTGGGTGCGGGCGGTGGGGATGAGGGAGTTCAGGCCGCGCGGCTGAGTGCTGGTCACCTGCCTCATTCTCCCGCGCGCCGGACGGTGGTGTTCACCACGGCCGGTCGGCCGGCACCCCGGCGGGCGGGGTGCCGTGCTGGTGACGACCACTTCGGCAGCGGCCGCTACTGCGGCCTCGGGGAGCATCGGTACAGCGGTTATCGGCGAGAACGATCATGGTCAGGGCGCGAGCGCGCTGACCCTGTTCTCGTACTCGCGGCGGGCTTTGCGCTGGGCCGGCACTGCGGGAAGGCCTTGGCCGCCGTCGAGCGGTTGGCAGCGGGCGAGGAGCTGACGGTGTACGGCGGGGACGGCGCTGACGCGCAGGGTGTAGCCCTGGCCGCGCCGTACGACCACCCCCAGGTCGAGCGCGGCCCGCTCGGCAGGCTCCAGGTCGCCCGAGCGCAGGAAGTCTGCAACCTTGCCCGGCATGTCGAGGAGGACCGGCAACTCCGGGGTTGGGGCGTCCGCCTCGATGGTGGCGTGGTCGGGCAGGAGGTCGGCGACGGCGGTTCGGATCGCGCCGCGGCTGACTCTGTGGTCGCGGGCGAGGGCGGAGATGGAGTGGCCCTCCAGGTACGCGGCGCGGACGGCGCCGGTCTGGTCGGCCTGTACGGCGGGGCGTCGTCCACCCTTGTTGCCCTTGGCCTCGGCGGCGCGCAGACCGTCGTAGGTCAGCTCGCGCTGGAGGTCGCGCTGGAGTTCGCCGGCGGCGGCGAGGGTCTGCACCATGAACTTCACGGTGGACAACAGTTCGCCGGTGCGCGGGTGGCGGGCGGTGAGGTCCATGGCGGAGAATGCGCCGTCGTGGATGCGCAGGGCGAGGCGGCCCTGGTGGAGGACGTCGAGCACGTCGAGGATGTGGCCGGTGCCGCGCACCAGGCGGAACATCTCGGAGATGTGCACGGTGTCGCCCGGCCGCGCGTACGTCAGCAGTTCGCCGAACTTCGGGCGCTGGAGGGGGTGGAGGCGGCTGGAGGTACCCGGCGGTTCCTCGAAGACGACCGGGTTCTCGATCCCGGCTTCGTGAAGGACGAGGTTCTGCCGGGCGGTGGACTGCTGGTCGGTCGAGACCCGCTTGTAGACCAGGTTCGCCACCGAGGGGCCCCTTCCGTACGGAGGATCGGACCCTATCTGTCGTCAAACCCCGTCAGCAATCACCATCGGATCTGATTGGATTCGCGCCGCCGCGAACCCCCGGATTGCACGGGTTCATTGGATATCCCCGTACATATGCATCGGGCCGTTCGATCGGGCAAGGTGGGGGCAGACGGGAACGGACCGTGGCCGGCGCGGCC
>NZ_JBEZIR010000104.1:0-31408 GCF_040651175.1 Kitasatospora sp. NPDC048540 | reverse complement strand
GCCGTCCCGGCCAGCACCAGTCGGCGGGCGCCCCGGCCGAGCACCACGGCGCATCGCGGATCCGCGCGGCGGCCGTGCGGTCGAGCAGCCACAGCGTGCGCTCGGTGCCGTACGCGCCGGAGGCCGGCGCCTGCACCTCGCCCGGGCCGGACAGCGCGAGCGCCACCGCGTCCGCCTTGTCCTCGCCCGCCGCCAGCAGCCAGACCTCACGCGCCGCCCGGATCGCCGGGAGGGTGAGCGAGATCCGCACCGGCGGCGGCTTCGGCGAGCCCCGTACGCCGATCACGGTCAGGTCGGTCTCCCGCACGCCCGGGTGCTCCGGGAAGAGGGAGGCGACATGGGTGTCAGGACCGACCCCGAGCAGCAGCACGTCGAAGGCCGGGACGGCGAGACCGCTGCCCCCGCCGGCCGCCTTCGCCAGCTCCTCGGCGTACCGCGCGGCGGCGGCCTCCACGTCGGAGCCGTCGACGCCGTCCGAGGCCGGCATCTCGTGCACCCGGGCCGGGTCCAGCGGCAGCTGCGCCAGCAGCTCGGCCCGGGCCTGGACCGCGTTGCGGTCCGGGTCGGCGGCGGGGACGAAGCGCTCGTCGCCCCACCACAGGTCGACCAGTGCCCAGTCGACCGCGTCGCGCGCCGGGGAGGCGGCGACGGCGGCCAGCAGGGCGTTGCCGTTGCGGCCGCCGGTGAGCACCACCGAGGCGGTGCCGCGGGCGGCCTGGGCGTCCACGATCCGGGTGATCAGCCGGGCCGCGGTCGCCTGGGCCATCAGCTCCTTGTCGTGGTGCACGACGAGCTGCGGGGCGCCCCCGGTCACGATCCGCTCCGCTTGCGCGTGGCGGCCTTCTTCGCGGTGGCCTTCCCCGTGGCCGGCTTCGCGGCGGGCCCGGCCGCGGGCTTCTTCCCCGCCGCCTTGCCGGTACCGCCCGCGGCCACGTCGTCCGAGGCCGGCTGCTCGGCCACCGGCACCTTGGCGGTCACCCGCGCCGGGGCCGCCACCGCGGCGGCCACCGGCTCGGCCGGCGCCTTCGCGGCGGACGGCTCGCGCAGCCGGTCGACCGGCGTGCGGACGGCCGCCGCGTAGATGTCGTCCGGGTCGAGCCGGCGCAGCTCCTCCGCGATCAGCTCGGCGGTGTCCCGCCGCTTGAGCGCGACCATCCGGTCCGGCGCGCCGGGCATGGCCAGCGTGCCGAGCAGCCCGTCCGGCCGGTCCAGTGTGATGTCGCCGTCCTTGGCCCGCAGCCGGACCGCGGTGATGCCGGGGCCGGCCGTGACGACCCGCTCGACCGGGACCCGCAGCCGGGTGGTGAGCCACAGGCCGAGCAGTTCCACGCTGGGGTTGTAGGACTCGCCCTCGACCACCGCGGAGGTGATCGTGGCGGGCCGCTGGTCCAGCGCGGCGGCCAGCATCGAGCGCCAGCCGGTGATTCGGGTCCAGGCCAGGTCGGTGTCGCCGGGGGTGTAGCTGTCGGCCCGCTGGGCGAGCTGGTCGACCGGCGACTCGGCGGTGACCGCGTCGGTGATCCGGCGCTGGGCGAGTGCGCCGAGCGGGTCCTGGGCCGGGTTCTTCGGTGCGTTCTCCGGCCACCAGACCACCACGGGGGCGTCCGGCAGCAGCAGCGGCAGCACCACCGACTGGGCGTGCGAGACCAGTTCGCCGTGCATCCGCAGGATGACGGTCTCGCCGGAGCCGGCGTCGGTGCCGACCAGGACCTCGGCGTCCAGCCGGGTCTCGGCCCGGGCCCGGGGCGAGCGTCCGGCGCGCCGGATGACCGCCAGGATCCGCGAGGGGTGCTCGCGGGAGGCGTCGTTGGCGGCCTTGAGCGCGTCGTAGGCGCTGCCCTCGTCGGTGACGATGACGAGGGTGAGCACCATGCCGGCGGCGGTGGAGCCGCTGGCCCGGCGGGCGTCCATCAACGCAGCGTTGATCTTGCTGGACGTGGTGTTCGTCAGGTCGATCTTCATGGCCGCCGCCAGCTCCTGCCGTCTCGTGCGAGCATCTCGTCCGCCTCGGCCGGCCCCCAGGCCCCCGCGGGGTACTGCGCGGGCTTGCCGTGGGTGTCCCAGTAGTTCTCGATCGGATCGAGGATCCCCCAGGAGAGCTCGACCTCCTGGTGGCGCGGGAACAGGTTGGCGTCGCCGAGCAGCACGTCGAGGATGAGCCGCTCGTACGCCTCCGGGCTGGACTCGGTGAAGGACTCGCCGTAGGCGAAGTCCATCGTGACGTCCCGGACCTCGAAGGAGGTGCCCGGCACCTTGGAGCCGAACCGCACCGTGACGCCCTCGTCCGGCTGCACCCGGATCACCAGGGCGTTCTGCCCCAGCTCCTCGGTGGCGTAGGAGTCGAACGGCAGGTACGGGGCGCGCTGGAAGACCACCGCGATCTCGGTGACCCGGCGGCCCAGCCGCTTGCCGGTGCGCAGGTAGAACGGGACGCCCGCCCAGCGGCGGTTGTTGATCTCCAGCTTGATGGCGGCGTAGGTGTCGGTCTTGGACGCGGGGTTGATCCCGTCCTCCTCCAGGTAGCCGACCACCTCCTCGCCGCCCTGCCAGCCGGCCGTGTACTGGCCGCGCACTGTGTGCTTGCTGAGGTCCTCGGGGAGCTGGACGGCGCTGAGCACCTTGAGCTTCTCGGCGACCAGGGCCTTGGGGTGGAACGAGGCCGGCTCCTCGATGGCGGTGAGCGCCATCAGCTGGAGCAGGTGGTTCTGGATGACGTCCCGGGCCGAGCCGATGCCGTCGTAGTACCCGGCCCGGCCGCCGATCCCGATGTCCTCGGCCATGGTGATCTGCACGTGGTCGACGTACGACCGGTTCCAGATCGGCTCGAACATCGTGTTGGCGAAGCGGAGCGCCAGGATGTTCTGGACGGTCTCCTTGCCCAGGTAGTGGTCGATCCGGAAGACCTCGTCCCGGGGGAAGACCTCGTGGACGATCCGGTTCAGCTCCTGCGCGGTCTCCAGGTTGTGGCCGAACGGCTTCTCGATCACCGCGCGGCGCCAGGAGCCGGCCGGCGGGTCCGCCAGGCCGTGCTTCTTGAGCTGCTGCACCACGACCGGGAAGGCCTTCGGCGGCACCGACAGGTAGAAGGCGAAGTTGCCGCCGGTGCCCTGCGCCTCGTCGAGGTCCTCGATGGTCTTGCGCAGGGTGTCGAAGGCGTCGTCGTCCTCGAAGGTGCCCTGGACGAACCGCATGCCCTTGGCCAGCTGCTGCCAGACCTCCTCGCGGAAGGGGGTCCTGGCGTGCTGCTTGACCGCGTCGTGGACCTCCTTGGCGAAGTCCTCGTCCTCCCACTCCCGCCGGGCGAAGCCGACCAGCGAGAAGCCCGGGGGCAGCAGGCCGCGGTTGGCCAGGTCGTAGATGGCCGGCATCAGCTTCTTGCGCGACAGGTCACCCGTCACGCCGAAGATCACCAGACCGGACGGTCCGGCGATCCGCGGCAGCCGGCGGTCGGCGGGGTCACGCAGCGGGTTGGCGGGGACGAGCAGGGGTTCGCCCTGGTCCGCCTCCGCCCCCTCGACATCCGGGTACGGCTGTGTGTTGCTCACGTGGTGGGCTCCGCTTCCAGTGCGATGGCGGTGAGCGGGGTCACTTCTCGTCGGCGAACGAGGCCAGCGACGCCGTGACGGTGTCGAGCAGTTCGTTCCAGGAGACGGCGAACTTCTCGACGCCCTCGTCCTCCAGCACCTGGACGACGTCGTCGTAGTCGACGCCGGCGGCGGCGATGGCGTCCATCACGGCCTTGGCGTCGGCGTAGTTGACGGTGATGGTGTCACCGGTGACCACGCCGTGGTCGTCGGTGGCGTCCAGGGTGGCCTCGGGCATGGTGTTGACGGTGCCCGGGGCGACCAGCTCGGTGACGTACAGGGTGTCCGGCAGGGCCGGGTCCTTGACGCCGGTGGAGGCCCACAGCGGGCGCTGCGGCTTGGCGCCGGCGGCCTCCAGGGCCTTCCAGCGGTCGGAGGAGAAGACCTCCTCGTACGCCTGGTAGGCGAGCCGGGCGTTGGCCAGCGCGGCCTTGGAGCGCAGCTCCTTGGCGTCGCCGCCGATCTTCTCCAGGCGCTTGTCGATCTCGGTGTCCACGCGGGAGACGAAGAACGAGGCGACGGACTCGATCGAGGACAGGTCCAGGCCGGCCGACTTGGCCTGCTCCAGACCGGTCAGGTAGGCGTCCATCACCGCGCGGTAGCGCGCCAGCGAGAAGATCAGCGTGACGTTGACGCTGATGCCCTTGGCGAGGACCGCGGTGATGGCGGGCAGGCCGGCCTCGGTGGCGGGGATCTTGATGAACACGTTCGGGCGGTCCACCAGCCACCACAGCTGCTTGGCCTCGGCCACGGTGGCCGCGGTCTCGTGGGCCAGGCGCGGGTCGACCTCGATGGAGACCCGGCCGTCGCGGCCGTTCGAGGCGTCGTAGACCGGGCGCAGCACGTCCGCGGCGTCGCGGACGTCGCTGGTGGTGATCATGCGGACGGCCTCGTCCGTGGTGACCTTGCGGACGGCGAGGTCCCGGAGCTGGCCCTGGTAGGCGGCGCTGCCGCCGCCGATGGCCTTCTGGAAGATGGTCGGGTTGGTGGTGACACCCACGACGTGCTTGCTCTGCACCAGCTCGGCCAGGTTCCCGCTGTTCAGCCGGTCGCGGCTGAGGTCGTCCAGCCAGATCGCCACGCCTTCGTCGGTGAGGCGCTTCAGTGCGTCGGTCATGGTGCTCAGTCCTCTTCTTCTTTTCGACTTCGTTCGTCTGCTGTGGGGTCGTCAGACGGGCCGGGGTACCCGCTGTGCGGTCGGGTACCCCGGCCCCGGCGGCGTTATCGGGAGACGGCCTCGACCGTGCGCAGCGAGGCGCGGGCCGCGCCCGCGACGGCCTCGGCGGTCAGGCCGAACTCCTGGAACAGCACCTTGTAGTCGGCGGAGGCGCCGAAGTGCTCCAGGCTGACGATCCGGCCGGCGTCGCCGACCAGCTCGCGCCAGCCCTGGGCGATGCCGGCCTCGACCGAGACGCGGGCGCGCACGTTGGGCGGCAGCACGGTGTCGCGGTAGGCCTGGTCCTGCTCGTTGAACCACTCGATCGACGGCATCGACACCACCCGGGTCGGGATGCCGTCGGCCTCCAGGGCCTCGCGGGCCTGGACGGCCAGCTGGACCTCGGAGCCGGTGCCGATCAGGATCACCTTCGGCGCCGCGCCGGAGGCCTCGGCCAGCACGTAGCCGCCCTTGGCGGTGCCCTCGGCGGAGGCGAACACCTCGCGGTCGAAGGTGGGCACGTTCTGGCGGGTGAGCGCCAGGCCGACCGGGCCGGGGTGGCTGGTGTGCCGCTCCAGCACGGTGCGCCAGGCGACCGCGGTCTCGTTGGCGTCGGCCGGGCGGACCATGGACAGGCCCGGGATGGCCCGCAGCGAGGCCAGGTGCTCGACCGGCTGGTGGGTCGGGCCGTCCTCGCCGAGGCCGATCGAGTCGTGCGTCCAGACGTAGGTGACCGGCAGCTTCATCAGGGCGGCCAGGCGCACGGACGGGCGCATGTAGTCGGCGAAGACCAGGAAGGTGCCGCCGAAGACGCGGGTGCGGCCGTGCAGCGCGATGCCGTTCATGGTGGAGCCCATGGCGTGCTCGCGGATGCCGAAGTGGATGGTGCGGCCGTAGGGGCTCGCGGACTTCAGCGGGTTGCCCTCGGGGAGGAAGGAGCTCTCCTCGTCGATGGTGGTGAGGTTGGACTCCGCGAGGTCGGCCGAGCCGCCCCACAGCTCCGGGATCACCGCGCCGAGCGCCTTGAGGGTCTCGCCGGACGCCTTGCGGGTGGCGACCTCCTTGCCCGCGGGGAAGGAGGGGACGGCCTTCTCCCAGCCGGCCGGCAGCTCGCCGACCTGGATCCGGTCGAAGTCGGCGGCGCGCTGCGGGTTGGCGGCGTGCCAGGCGTGGAAGCCCTGCTCCCACTCGGTGCGGGCGGCCTTGCCGCGCTGGATGACCTCGCGGGCGTGGTCGAGGACGGCCTCGGAGACCTCGAAGGTCTTCTCCGGCGAGAAGCCGAGGACCTTCTTGGTGGCGGCGATCTCGGCGTCGCCGAGCGCGGAGCCGTGCGCCTTGGCGGTGTTCTGGGCGTCCGGGGCCGGCCAGGCGATGATCGTGCGCATCGCGATGATCGACGGGCGCGAGGTCTCGGCCTTCGCCGCCTCGAGCGCCTCGGCGAGCGCGAAGACGTCGATGTCGCCGTCGGACTTCGGGGTGATCCGCTGCACGTGCCAGCCGTAGGCCTCGTAGCGGGCCAGCACGTCCTCGGAGAAGGCGGTCGCGGTGTCGCCCTCGATCGAGATGTGGTTGTCGTCGTAGAGCGCGACCAGGTTGCCCAGCTTCTGGTGGCCGGCCAGCGAGGACGCCTCGGCGGAGATGCCCTCCTCCAGGTCGCCGTCGGAGACGATGGCCCAGATGGTGTGGTCGAACGGCGAGGTGCCGGCCGGGGCCTCGGGGTCGAACAGGCCGCGCTCGTAGCGGGCCGCCATCGCCATGCCGACCGCGTTGCCGATGCCCTGGCCGAGCGGGCCGGTGGTGGTCTCCACGCCCGCGGTGTGACCGTGTTCGGGGTGGCCCGGGGTGCGGCTGCCGGCGACCCGGAAGGCCTTCAGGTCGTCCAGCGACAGGCCGTACCCGGACAGGAAGAGCTGGGTGTAGAGCGTCAGCGAGGTGTGCCCCGGGGACAGCACGAAGCGGTCGCGGCCGACCCAGGAGGGGTCGGTGGGGTCGTGGCGCAGGAACCGCTGGAAGATCACGTATGCCGCGGGGGCCAGCGACATCGCCGTGCCGGGGTGGCCGTTGCCAACCTTCTGCACGGCGTCCATGGCCAGGACCCGGGCGGTGTCCACAGCCCTCTGATCCAGTTCGGTCCACTCGAATACGTTCGGCGTCGTGCTCACCCTGACTCAGGGCTCCTTCCATAGTGAAGTGTGACCCCGTGAAGGGGACCGGGTCGGCCACGTCGCTGTGGACCAGACGTTTCGATGGTGCCGGTCACGGAGGGTTGATCCCGCTTCTGCGTGCGAGCCTACCGCCCTGGGGCCCCCTCACCCTGCGTGCCGGGAGCGGTGGGGATCCGGCGGGGGCGTCGCGCTCGGTCTCGTACCTGCGTCTTCGTCCTACCTTCACGGAAACTCCCCGGTCCCGCCCGTCCGAGGGGCAAGACGAGCGAGCCGTGAATTGCATATATAAGGGGCAAAACTCCTGTCCGGTCTGCGGTGATTCACCCGGCGGTGTGCGGTTCGGCTCGCCGGGGTACCCCGGGGCCGGTCGGGAGATATGGAGCGTCTAAGGTGGCGTGGTACGCGCAGAGCGGACGTATCGGCACCCACGGGTCCGGTGGGCGCCTGTGAAGGTTCATCGTGAGTTGGGGTGTTCGTGACCGCCGTCGAATCCCGCCCCGCCGGGGCGGTCGGAGCGACGCCTGCGCATCGGCCGTTCGGGGCCCGTGTCGGGGCCTTCGTCGCACTGACCAAACCCCGGATCATCGAGCTGCTGCTGATCACCACCGTGCCGGTGATGTTCCTGGCGCAGCGCGGGGTGCCCGATCCGCTGCTGGTGCTGTGGGTGGTGGTCGGCGGCTACCTGTCGGCCGGCGGTGCCAACGCGCTCAACATGTACATCGACCGCGACATCGACGCGGTGATGAGCCGCACCGAGCGGCGCCCGCTGGTGACCGGGATGGTCTCGCCGCGCGAGGCGCTGGTGTTCGGCATCGCGCTGGCGGTCGGCTCGACCGTCTGGCTCGGCCTGCTGGTCAACCCGCTGGCCTCGGCGCTGGCGCTCGGCGCGCTGCTGTTCTACGTCTTCGTGTACACCCTGGGCCTGAAGCGGCGCACCGCGCAGAACATCGTCTGGGGCGGCATCGCCGGCTGCATGCCGGTGTTCGTCGGCTGGGCCGCGGTGACGGACTCGCTGTCCTGGTCGGCGCTGGTGCTGTTCCTGGTGATCTTCTTCTGGACGCCGCCGCACTACTGGCCGCTGTCGATGAAGGTGCGCGAGGACTACGCCCGGGCCGGGGTGCCGATGCTCCCGGTGATCAAGGGCAACCTGGCGGTGGCCCGGCAGATCGTGGCGTACTCCTGGATCATGGTGGCGGTCTCGCTGGCGCTGTGGCCGCTGGCCGACACCAGCTGGCTGTACCCGGTCTCGGCCGTCGTGCTGGGCGCGGCCTGGCTCAAGGAGGCGCACGGCCTGCACGCCCGGGCCAAGGCCGGCGTGGTCGGCGCCAAGCTCAAGGAGATGCGGCTGTTCCACTGGTCGATCACCTACCTGACCCTGCTGTTCGTGGTCATCGCGGTCGACCCGTTCGTCAAGTAGCGCCCGCACCGCGAAGGGCCCCGCCGGGACGCCGGCGGGGCCCTTCGCGTGTGGTGGGCGGGTCAGCGCGGCGGCAGCGTGCTCGGGCCGACGTGGCCGTCGAGCCAGTCCTTGAGCGGCTGCGAGGCCCGCAGGAACGCGGTGATCCGCCGGTACGCCTCCGGGGTGCCCAGCCAGTCGGCGGGCTCCCACTCCTGCCAGGCCACCAGGCCCTTGTTGCGCAGCAGGTCGATCCGCGGGTGGTCCTTGGGGTAGCCGCGCGGTGCGGTCTTCAACGGGTCGCGGCCGGTGACCCGCGGGCCGGCCTTCTCCACCCGGGCGATCACCCGTTCCAGCTCGCCGCCGGTGACGTCCTCGGCGACGGCCGCCCGGTAGCGCGCCAGCTGGTCGGAGGCCAGCTGGTACATGCCGTTGCCGCAGGCCAGGCCGTCGGCGGAGAGCTGGATGTAGCCGCCGGCCGTCAGGTATCCGCCGATGTGGGTCTTGTACGGCGCCTTGTCGGCGCTGAACCGGACGTCCCGGTTGGGGCGGAAGATCTTGCCGGGCCCGAACTCCGGCTCCAGCTGCTCCAGCAGCTCGGCCATCGGCTCGCGCACCGCGCGCTCGTACCGCTCCTTGTGGGCGCTCCAGTAGGCCTTCGAGTTGTCGGCCTCCAGCCGCTCGTAGAACTCCAGTGCCTCGTCCTGCCAGCCTTCGAAAGTCACCGGACCAGGCTATCGGCGCACCGTGTGGTCCGCCGCACACCGCGCTCCCGTCGCCAGTACGGCTACCGATCGGTAGCATGCGGGCATGACCAGCGCAGAGAACGCCACCACCGCCGCGCCCGACGCCCGCGCCGAGCGGCGGGCCAAGCGCATCGCCAAGCACCTCACCCGCTTCGCCGCCCAGCACGGCGGCAGCGCCGACGGCGTCGTCGAGTACGTCGGCCGCACGGCCACCCGGATCGTCGTGGTCGGCGCGGACGGCGCCTGGGGCGACCAGGTCGCCCCCACCCACGCCGTCGGCGTCCGGGCGGCCGAACTGGCCGGCCTGAAGCTGCACGACGACTTCGAGGGCGAGCTCGGCCTCAAGGTGCGCACCGGTGCCTACGAGTGGAAGCGGATGGCCGGCCTCCAGCTCGGCGGCTGACCGGACGCGAGAAGGGCCCCGAGCGGATGCTCGGGGCCCTTCGTCGTCCGCTCCGGCCGGGGCCGGGTGCGGTCAGACCGAGGCGGTCTGCGGGGCCGGCACGGGGGCCGCGGCGGCGCTCTCCCCGTCGGCCCGGGTGCGCAGCGCGAGCGGGATCCGCAGGGCGGCGATCCAGGTCAGCGCGGCGCCCAGCATGTGCACCCCGACCATCAGCTCGGGGGCGTCGGTGAAGTACTGGACGAAGCCCAGCAGGCCCTGCAGCAGCAGGACCGCCATCAGGTCGCGGACCCGCGCGCGGGCGGCCGGCGGCGCCTTGACGGCGGCGAAGACGAAGATCACCGCGATGGTCAGGCCGACCGCGACGAAGGCCAGGTCGGCGTGGGCCTGGGCGAGCCGGTCGTAGTCCAGCGTGATCCGCCGGACCGGCTCGTCCATCGTCCCGGAGGACCCCGGGTGGTGGCCCGCGCCGGTCACCAGGGTGCCGGCCAGCACCAGCAGGCCGACCACCAGCACCAGCACCTTCGCCAGCCGCAGGATCGGCCCGGCGACCAGCGGCCGGGGCGCGCCGTCGCCCTCCTTCGACCGCTCCCACATCAGCACCGAGACCCAGACCAGCGCCATCGCCGCCACCATGTGCAGCGCGACCACGTACGGGTTGAGGTGCGTCAGCACGGTGATGCCGCCGATCACGGCGTTGCTCATCACCAGCCAGAACTGCGCCCAGCCGAGCCGGGTCAGGCCGCGCCGCCAGGTGGCCGCGCAGCGGGCCGCCAGGGTGGCCCAGGCGATGGCCCCGCACAGCACGTAGGTGAGCATCCGGTTGGTGAACTCGATGACCCCGTGCAGGCCCAGCTCGGGCGTCGGGGTCAGGCTCTCGCCGGTGCAGCGGGGCCAGGTGGTGCAGCCGAGGCCGGAGGCGGTGAGCCGGACGGCGCCGCCGGTCACCACGATGACCACGCTCATCACCAGCGCGGCCAGCGCCGCCCGCCGGACGGTCTCGGCGGACGGGTGCCAGCGGTCGGCGAGGAGGGAGGAGGGGGTACGCACCCGTTCATCCTAGGTGCGCTTACGGCCGATCTTGGGGCGGGGCGGCCGACGGCGGGAGCAGTGCCGCAGAACGGACTACCGGTGCGGATCGGACATCGGCCCGGTCGGAACCCGCGGCCGGTCGGCGGACGGGAATCGTGCCCGATCTTCCATGATTCATTTCCGGTTCGGCCCGGTTCCGTCCGAGGTCTATCCGAAAGGACATCGGGTGTGGTGAGGTCGGCGCACGATTCTGGCCACTCGGCTGAAATGAGGAACAGAGCATGGCAGGGCAGCGACGGATATCCGGCGGCCTGGTCGCCGCGGCGGCCGGTATCGGCCTGGTGGCACCGCTGGTGCTGGCGGGCACCGCCTCGGCACACACCAGCAGGACGGGCATCACCTGCGACAAGGTCACCGTCGATCTGACGGCCTACAACGCGAAGAGCAGCAACACCGTCACCCTGGTCATCGGCGCCGACACGGTGCTCGACAAGGTGGCCTTCGGCGGCTCCTTCCAGCAGGAGTTCAAGGTGGCGGCGCACACCGCCGACGTCACCGCGACCCTGACCGTCCGGACCGACGAGGACAAGGACGGCAAGAAGGGCTGGAGCTTCACCAAGCAACTGGTCGCGCACGAGTGCCCGGTGTCCCCCTCGACCCCGCCGAGCACCCCGCCCAGCACCCCGCCGACCGGCCACTCGTCGACGCCGAGCACCTCGACGCCGCCGACCGGCACGCCCGGCACCAGCCCCGCGGGCACCCCCAGCGCCTCCCCGACCGGGCCGCAGCTGGCCTCGACCGGCGGCGGCAGCAACGCGGGCGTCCTCGCGGCCGCCGGCGTCGGCGTGATCGCGGTCGGCGGCGGCGTCCTGTTCGCGCTCCGCCGCCGTCCGTCGCGCCGTCACTGACGCGACGTCACTCCCAGCGGAAGAACCGGCCGGCTGCGCCCAGCCCCAGGACGGCCCAGACGGACAGGATCCCCAGATCCGCCCAGGGCACCGAGCCCCCGTACTGGAGGACTGAGCGCAGCCCGTCGGACAGCGCGCTGATCGGCAGCAGTTCCAGCACCGGCCGCACCGCCGACGGGAACTTCGACAGCGGCACCACCACCCCGCCGGCCAGCAGCAGCAGGACGAACACCAGGTTGGCCGCGGCCAGCGTGGCCTCCGCGCGCAGCGTGCCGGCCATCAGCAGGCCGAGGCCGGAGAAGGCCGCGGTGCCGAGCGCCAGCAGGGCCAGCACCCCGAGCGGGTTGCCGTGCGGGGACCAGCCCAGCGCCAGCGCCACCGCCGACAGCAGCAGCACCTGCAGCACCTCGGTCACCAGCACGCAGCCGGTCTTCGCGGTGAGCAGCGCCCAGCGCGGCAGCGGGGTCGACCCGAGCCGCTTGAGGACGCCGTAGCGGCGCTCGAAGCCGGTGGCGATGGCCTGGCCGGTGAACGCGGTGGACAGCACGGCGAGCGCCAGCAGCCCGGGGGCCAGGAAGTCGACCCGCTCGCCGGGGCCCTCCACGGCGACCACGTCGACGGCGCTGAACAGCACCAGCAGCACGGTCGGGATGATCACGGTCAGCAGCAGCTGCTCGCCGTTGCGCAGCAGCATCCGGGTCTCCAGCGCGGTCTGCGCCAGCAGCATCCGGCCGACCGGGGCGCCGCCCGGCCGCGGTTCGTACGTGGTCACGAGCGCAGCTCCCGTCCGGTCAGCTCCAGGAAGACGTCCTCGAGGCTGCGCCGCCCGACGGCCAGCCGTTCCGGCATCACGCCGGCCTCGGCGCACCAGGCCGTGACGGTGGCCAGCAGCCGGGGGTCCACCGGTGCCTGGACGCGGTAGCTGCCGGGGACGGGCTCGCTCGCGTCGGCGCCGTCGGGCAGCACCTTGCGCAGGCCGGACAGGTCGAGTCCGGGCGGGCCGTCGAACCGCAGGGTGCTCTCGGCGCCGCCGCGGCAGAGTTCCTCGGGGCTGCCCGCGGCGATCACCCGGCCGTGGTCGACGATGGCGACCGCGTCGGCGAGCTGCTCGGCCTCGTCCATGTGATGGGTGGTCACCACCACGGTGACGCCGTCCCGGCGCAGTTCGCGCACCAGCTCCCAGGTGGCGCGCCGGGCCTGCGGGTCGAGGCCGGCGGTGGGCTCGTCCAGGAAGACCAGCTCGGGGCGGCCGACCACGGCCATCGCCAGCGCGAGGCGCTGCTGCTGGCCGCCGGAGAGGCGGCGGTAGGCGGTGCGGCCGCAGGAGCCGAGACCGAGCCGTTCGACCAGCGGGGCGACCGGGAGCGGGTCGGCGTACAGCTTGGCGGTGTGCTTCAGCATCTCGACGGCGCGCGCGCCGGCGTACACGCCGCCCGACTGGAGCATCACGCCGATCCGCGGCCGGAGCCGGGCGGCGTCAGCGACCGGGTCGAGGCCGAGCACCCGCACGGTGCCGGCGTCGGGGCGGCGGTAGCCCTCGCAGATTTCGACGGTGGTGGTCTTGCCGGCTCCGTTGGGGCCGAGCACGGCGGTGACCGTGCCGCGGGGGATGGCCAGGTCGAGACCGTTCACGGCGGTCTTGTCGCCGTACCGTTTGACCAGCCCGGCCACCTCGACGGCGGGTTCGTAGCGCATACCGGGGAGTCTAAGAGGGCGGCCCCGGGACCCGGTGCACCGCCCCGGAGTGATCGAACTCCCAGGTCAGGTAAGGCTTACCTGCGTGATTGAAGCCACGGGTGAGGCGTGGATCACGGCTTGTCGTTCCGGAAGGAATTACGCAACAATCGTGTTGTGAAATACATGCGCGAGCACGCCCAGGAGTCGGAGGCCGCCACGGCCGCCGGCGCCGCCGTGCCCGCGCCCGCGACGGAAGCCCTGGTGGACGGGCATCGGGCGACCCGGGACCGGGTCGCCCGCTCGATCCTCGACCACGGGCCCTCCTCCGCCGCGGACCTGGCCAGCCGCCTCGGGCTGACCGCCGCCGCGGTCCGCCGGCACCTGGACTCGCTGGCCGCCGCCGGTCTGGTGGAGTCCCGGGAGCAGCGGGTCTACGGCAGCCGCGGCCGGGGTCGTCCGGCCAAGGTGTTCGCCCTGACCGAGTGCGGCCGGGACGCCTTCTACCAGGCCTACGACCAGCTCGCGGCCGACGCGCTGCGCTGGATCTCGGACGCGGTGGGCGGCGGCAAGGCGGGCGAGGAGGCGGTCGCCGCCTTCGCCCGGGCCCGCTTCCTGAAGCAGGGCGAGCGGTACCAGCGGGTGCTGGCCGAGGCGGCGGACGGCATGCGTGCCGAGGCGCTCGCCGAGGCGCTGAGCGCCGACGGGTACGCTGCGACGGTGCGGCGGGTGCCCGCGGCGTCGGCGGCCAAGGCGCCGGTCGGCGCCCAGCTCTGCCAGCACCACTGCCCGGTGGCGCACATCGCCGAGCAGTTCCCGCAGCTGTGCGAGGCGGAGACCGAGGTCTTCTCCCGGCTGCTGGGCACCCATGTGCAAAGGCTGGCCACCATCGCCCACGGCGACGGGGTCTGCACCACCTATGTGCCGGCACCCGGTGCCGCACCGTCCTCCGCCCGTGGGCGGGGGCCCGGTGCCGTGCCGACTGTCGGTACGTCCCCCAACGAATCGGCTCGTCCGCGCGGAGGAACCTCGCATGACTGACATCGCACACCCGGAGCTCGAGGGCCTGGGCACCTACGAGTACGGCTGGTCGGACTCCGACGCCGCGGGTGCCGTCGCCAAGCGCGGCCTCAGCGAGGACGTCGTCCGGGACATCTCGGCGAAGAAGAACGAGTCCGAGTGGATGCTGAACCTGCGGCTCAAGGGCCTCAAGCTGTTCGGCAAGAAGCCCATGCCGACCTGGGGCTCGGACCTCAGCGGGATCGACTTCGACAACATCAAGTACTTCGTCCGCTCGACCGAGAAGCAGGCCGAGTCCTGGGAGGACCTGCCCGCCGACATCAAGGCGACGTACGACAAGCTGGGCATCCCGGAGGCGGAGAAGCAGCGCCTGGTCGCCGGTGTCGCCGCGCAGTACGAGTCCGAGGTCGTCTACCACCAGATCCGCGAGGACCTGGAGGAGCAGGGCGTCATCTTCCTGGACACCGACACCGCGCTCAAGGAGCACCCGGAGCTCTTCAAGGAGTACTTCGGCACCGTCATCCCGGTGGGTGACAACAAGTTCGCCTCGCTGAACACCGCGGTGTGGTCCGGCGGATCGTTCATCTACGTGCCGAAGGGCGTGCACGTCGACATCCCGCTGCAGGCCTACTTCCGGATCAACACCGAGAACATGGGCCAGTTCGAGCGGACGCTGATCATCGTCGACGAGGACGCCTACGTCCACTACGTCGAGGGCTGCACCGCCCCGATCTACTCCTCGGACTCGCTGCACTCCGCGGTCGTGGAGATCATCGTCAAGAAGGGCGGCCGCTGCCGCTACACGACCATCCAGAACTGGTCGAACAACGTCTACAACCTGGTCACCAAGCGCGCCGTGGCGTACGAGGGCGCGACCATGGAGTGGGTCGACGGCAACATCGGCTCCAAGGTGACCATGAAGTACCCGGCCGTGTACCTGATGGGCGAGCACGCCAAGGGCGAGACCCTGTCGATCGCCTTCGCGGGCGAGGGCCAGCACCAGGACGCCGGCGCCAAGATGGTGCACATGGCGCCGAACACCTCCTCCAACATCGTCTCCAAGTCGGTGGCGCGCGGCGGCGGCCGGACCTCCTACCGCGGTCTGATCGAGATCGGCGAGGGCTCCAAGGGCGCCAAGTCCAACGTGCTCTGCGACGCGCTGCTGGTCGACACCGTCTCCCGCTCGGACACCTACCCGTACGTCGACGTCCGCGAGGACGACGTGTCGATGGGCCACGAGGCGACCGTCTCCAAGGTCAGCGAGGACCAGCTCTTCTACCTGATGAGCCGCGGCATGACCGAGTTCGAGGCGATGGCGATGATCGTCCGCGGCTTCGTCGAGCCGATCGCGCGCGAGCTGCCGATGGAGTACGCGCTGGAGCTGAACCGGCTGATCGAGCTGCAGATGGAGGGCTCCGTCGGCTGACGTCCGGCCGCACGCAGTCCAACCCGCATCGTTAGGAAGAGAGCACCACGACAGCCATGGCTGACGTCAACACCCCCTCCGGCTCGACCACCGCCGGTTCCATCGAGGTCGGTACCGCCGGCGCGGGCGCGCAGCTGGCCGGTCCCGGCACCGGCCGCGCCACCGTCAAGCAGCCGATCGACGCCCGCGTCTCGGTCAAGCCCTCGTTCGACGTGAACGACTTCCCCGTGCCGCACGGCCGCGAGGAGGACTGGCGGTTCACCCCGCTGCACCGCCTCGGCGGGCTGCACGACGGCACCGCGGCCGAGGCCGTCCGGGGCGAGGACAAGGTCGACCTGGGCCTGCCCGAGGGCGTCAGCGCCTCGCTGGTCGGCCGGGACGACGAGCGGATCGGCAAGGCCGGCAAGCCGGTCGACCGGGTCGCCGCGCAGGCGTTCAGCTCCTTCGAGCAGGCGCTGGTGGTCACCGTCCCGAAGGAGACGGTGCTCACCGAGCCGGTCCGGATCGACGTGCACGCCGAGGGCGGCGTCCGCTTCGCCCACGTGGTGATCGACGTCAAGCCGTTCGCCGAGGCCGTCGTGGTGATCAACCACACCGGCACCGGCACCCGGGCCGCCAACGTCGAGCTGCTGGTCGGCGACGGCGCCAAGCTGACCTTCGTGTCGGTCCAGGACTGGGACCGGGACGCGGTACACGCCTCCCAGCACACCGCCCTGGTCGGCCGGGACGCCAGCTTCAAGTCCGTGGTGGTCACCTTCGGCGGCGACCTGGTCCGGATCCACCCGCGGGTCTCCTACGCGGCCCCCGGCGGCGAGGCCGAGCTGTTCGGCCTGTACTTCGCCGACGCCGGCCAGCACCTGGAGCACCGGCTGGTCATCGACCACGACACCCCGCACTGCCGCTCGAACGTCGCCTACAAGGGCGCGCTGCAGGGCCAGGACGCGCACGCGGTCTGGGTCGGCGACGTGCTGATCCGGGCCGCCGCCGAGGGCACCGACACCTACGAGCTCAACCGCAACCTGGTGCTCACCGACGGTGCCCGGGTCGACTCGATCCCGAACCTGGAGATCGAGACCGGTGAGATCGCCGGCGCCGGCCACGCCTCCGCCACCGGCCGCTTCGACGACGAGCAGCTCTTCTACCTGCAGGCCCGCGGCATCCCGGCGGACGAGGCCCGCCGCCTGGTGGTGCGCGGCTTCTTCGCCGAGCTGGTCCAGCAGATCGGCGTCGCCGAGATCCAGGACCGCCTGATGGAGAAGATCGAAGCGGAGCTGGAAGAGACCGTCGCATGAGTTTCCTCCGCGCCTGTGCGCTGACCGACCTCGCCGAGGACGAGCCCAAGCGGGTCGACCTCAACGGCGTGCCGGTCGCGCTGGTCCGCACCGAGGGCGAGGTGTACGCGATCAACGACACCTGCTCGCACGCCAACGTCTCGCTCTCCGAGGGCGAGGTCGAGGACTGCATGATCGAGTGCTGGCTGCACGGCTCCAGCTTCGACCTGCGGACCGGCAAGCCCTCCGGACTGCCCGCCACCAAGCCGGTCGCTGTCTACCCCGTAAAGATCGAAGGGGACGATGTGCTCGTCTCCGTCAACCAGGAGTCCTGAGTCCCCATGGCAACCCTTGAAATCCGCGACCTGCACGTCTCCGTCGAGGCCGAGAACGGCCCCCGCGAGATCCTCCGCGGCGTCGACCTGACCGTGAAGCAGGGCGAGACCCACGCGATCATGGGTCCGAACGGCTCCGGCAAGTCCACCCTGGCGTACTCGCTGGCCGGGCACCCGAAGTACACCGTGACCGGTGGCGAGGTGCTGCTGGACGGCGAGGACGTGCTGGCCATGTCGGTCGACGAGCGGGCCCGGGCCGGCGTCTTCCTGGCCATGCAGTACCCGGTCGAGGTGCCCGGCGTCTCGGTCTCCAACTTCCTGCGCACCGCCGCCACCGCCGTCCGCGGCGAGGCCCCCAAGCTGCGGCTGTGGGTCAAGGAGGTCAAGGAGGCGATGGCCGGTCTGCAGATGGACCCGGCGTTCGCCGAGCGCAACGTGAACGAGGGCTTCTCCGGCGGCGAGAAGAAGCGCCACGAGATCCTCCAGCTGGAGCTGCTCAAGCCGAAGATCGCGATCCTCGACGAGACCGACTCCGGCCTGGACGTCGACGCCCTGCGGGTGGTCTCCGAGGGCATCAACCGGGTCCGCGAGAGCGGCGAGGTCGGCACCCTGCTGGTCACCCACTACACCCGCATCCTGCGGTACATCAAGCCCGACCACGTCCACGTCTTCGCGGCCGGCCGGATCGTCGAGTCCGGCGGCGCCGAGCTGGCCGACAAGCTGGAGAACGAGGGCTACGAGTCCTACGTGAAGGGCGGCGCTTCCGAGTGACACTGCATCCCGGCTCGGCGCTGACCGGGCTCCTCGACACCGACGCGATCCGCAAGGACTTCCCCGTCCTGCAGCGGCTGCTGCACGACGACAAGCCCCTGGTGTACCTGGACAACGCGGCGACCTCGCAGAAGCCCCGCCAGGTGCTGGAGGCGCTGAACGCCTACTACGAGCAGCACAACGCCAACGTGCACCGCGGCGTGCACGTGCTGGCCGAGGAGGCCACGGCGCTGTACGAGGGCGCCCGTGACAAGGTCGCGGCGTTCGTCAACGCGCCGAGCCGGGACGAGGTGATCTTCACCAAGAACGCCTCGGAGTCGCTCAACCTGGTCGCCAACATGCTCGGCTGGGCCGACGAGCCGTACCGCGTGGACGCGGACTCGGAGATCGTCATCACCGAGATGGAGCACCACTCCAACATCGTGCCGTGGCAGCTGCTGGCGCAGCGCACCGGCGCGAAGCTGAAGTGGTTCGGGCTGACCGACGACGGCCGGCTCGACCTGTCGAACATCGACGAGCTGATCACCGAGAAGACGAAGATCGTCTCCTTCACGCTGGTCTCCAACCTGCTGGGCACGGTCAACCCGGTCGAGGCGATCGTCCGCAAGGCCCAGTCGGTCGGCGCCCTGGTGCTGATCGACGCCTCGCAGGCCGCCCCGCACATGGTGCTGGACGTGCAGGCGCTGGAGGCCGACTTCGTCGCCTTCACCGGCCACAAGATGCTGGGCCCGACCGGCATCGGCGTGCTCTGGGGCCGGCAGGAGCTGCTGGAGGACCTCCCGCCGTTCCTGGGCGGCGGCGAGATGATCGAGACCGTCACCATGGGCGCGTCCACCTACGCCCCGGCGCCGCACAAGTTCGAGGCCGGCACCCCGCCGATCGCCCAGGCGGTCGGGCTGGGCGCGGCCGTGGACTACCTGACGGCGATCGGCATGGACAGGATCGCCGCCCATGAGCACGCGATCACCGAGTACGCGGTGGAGCGGCTGCTGGACGTCCCCGACCTGCGGATCATCGGTCCGCGCACGGCCGTGGACCGCGGCGCCGCGATCTCCTTCGTGCTCGGCGACATCCACCCGCACGATGTGGGCCAAGTGCTGGACGAGCAGGGCATCGCGGTCCGGGTCGGCCACCACTGCGCGCGGCCGGTCTGCCTGCGGTACGGAATTCCGGCGACCACCAGGGCGTCGTTCTACCTGTACTCGACGCCGGCCGAGGTCGATGCCCTGATCGACGGCCTGCACCACGTCCGCAACTTCTTCGGCTGAGGAGACGGGGCCCGCGATGAAGCTCGACTCGATGTACCAGGAGATCATCCTGGACCACTACCGCAACCCCCACGGCAAGGGGCTGCGGGCCGGGGACGCCGAGGTGCACCACGTCAACCCGACCTGCGGTGACGAGATCACCCTGCGGGTGCGGCTCGAGGGTGCCACCGTGGCCGACGTCTCCTACGAGTCGCAGGGCTGCTCGATCAGCCAGGCCAGCGCCTCGGTGCTGAACGACCTGGTGGTCGGCAAGTCCGTGGGCGACGCCCAGGCTGTGCAGGAGGCCTTCCTGGAGCTGATGCAGAGCAAGGGCCAGGGCGAGGGCGACGAGGAGGTGCTGGAGGACGCGGTCGCGTTCGCCGGCGTCTCCAAGTACCCGGCCCGGGTCAAGTGCGCCCTGCTCAGCTGGATGGCCTGGAAGGACGCCACCGCCAAGGCGCTGGCCGAGCAGCCCGCCATCAACGACTGACCTGCCCGAGGAGGGCGTACACATGAGCGACACCGAGACCACCGCGGCCGAGGAGGCGAAGGCCCCCGCGGCCACCGCCCCCGAGGCCGCCGCCGAGGGCCCGACGGTCATCGTCGGCACCACGGCGGGCACCGTCTCCGTCGAGGACCTCACCGAGGCCCTGATGGACGTCGTCGACCCCGAGCTGGGGATCGACGTGGTCAACCTGGGCCTGATCTACGGCATCCACATCGACGAGTCCGACGTGGCCACCATCGACATGACGCTCACCTCGGCGGCCTGCCCGCTGACCGACGTCATCGAGGACCAGGCGAAGACCGCCACCGAGGGTCTGGTGCAGGACCTGCGGATCAACTGGGTCTGGATGCCGCCGTGGGGCCCGGACAAGATCACCGACGACGGCCGCGACCAGCTGCGGGCGCTCGGCTTCAACGTCTGATCCACCACCGCACGCACCACGACGGGCCCCGCCCTCCGCGAGGAGGACGGGGCCCGTCGGGCGTTGCGGGGGTGTCAGTCGCCGCGCGCCACGCGCGGCGGGCGGACCGCCGCCGCCATGCCGAGGCAGGCCAGCGCGGCCAGGCCGGCGAAGCCGCTGACCGCCGGCAGCAGGCCGTAGTGGCGGGTCAGCGCGCCGACCGCGACCACCGGCAGCGAGCTGCCCAGGTAGACGATCACCCACAGGGCGGACAGCTCGCTGCCCCGGCGCTCGGGGTTCATCGCCCCGACCGCGCCGGTGAACAGGGACCGGAACGCCACGCCCTGGCAGGCCCCGCCGAGCACGCTGCCGATGAACAGCAGCGCCGGGGTCCCGGTGTACAGCGCGGCGACCACCAGGCCGAGCCCGGCCGCCAGCCCGGTCATCCCGAGCGCGATCACCAGTCGGTCCGAGGTCGGCGGCACCAGCAGCTGGACCGCCGCGGAGGAGCCGAGCAGCAGTGCCGCCACCACCGCGCCGGTCATCCGGGAGGGGGTGTGCAGCAGCGTCGCCGACACCGCGGGGGCCAGGCTCAGGTAGACCCCGAACACGGCGTACGAGGTGAAGCCGGCGCCGGCGGCCAGCAGGAACTCCCGGCGGCCCTGCCGGGGCAGCCGCAGCCGCTGCGGGCGCAGGTGCGCGGGGGTGGTGATCCGTGGCGGGGAGGCCGGCGGCCGCTCCCGCCCGGGCATCCGCGGGTGCACCAGCGCCAGCGGCACGCACAGCGCCAGCAGCGCGACGGCGTGCAGCAGGAACGGGGTGAGCAGGGGGTGCTCCCCGCCGGAGAGCGCGGCGCCGATGATCGGGCCGATCGCCACGCCGCCGGCCGAGCACGCCAGGGTCAGCTTGGCGGCCAGCGTGGGGTGGCCGGGCAGCAGGTCGCCGAGGGCCGCGCCGGCCGCGCCGGTGGACAGGCCGACCGCGATGCCCTGGACGGCGCGCCCGGCGGCCAGCTGCCAGAAGCTGCCGGCAGTGGCGAAGAGCACGTCGCCGGCGGCGGCCAGCGCGATGGCGGGCAGGATCAGCGCGCGCCGGCCGAGGTGGTCGGACCAGTGGCCGACCGCGGCCAGCACCGGGATCAGGGCGAAGACGTAGACCGCGAACAGCCCGGTGACGGCGACCGGGTCGAAGCCGAACCGCGCGGCGAGCACCGGGTAGACCGGGGTGGCCAGGTTGGCGCCGATCAGCATCAGCAGCAGGGCGGCGGCGACCAGGCCGACGCGGATGCCGCGCAGCGCGTTCCAGCGGCTGATCGCGGAGAGCCGGAGCTGGGCGCGGGGCGCGAGCTCCGGGGGGAGGAGGGCCTCCGACAGTCGGCTGCCGGGGAACCGGACGGTTCCGGAGCCGGCGGGGGAGAGGTCCGCCATGGCAGGGGTCTCCTGTGGCCGGGCACCACCGGGACCCGTCCGGCCCGGGGTGGTGGCACGGCTCGGCGGCCCGGTTGGGGCGGGGTGAGCAAAAGGGGAGGTGGGCTTCGTCGCCCGTCGGGCCCGCGCGGGGTGTGCGAGGTGCCCAGCGAAGGATACGTGCTCGCAGCAGCCGGTCGGCGCCGTGCCCCCGGTAGGCCGGGCATCGGGTGTGCCAGGCCGATACGCTGGGTGGACGGGCCGACACACAGCGATCGGTCCGGCAGTGCCCACCGTCACCACGGGAGATCGCGCAACGATGGCCGGACGAAGCCGCAACACCCCTGACCACCCGTCCGCCGCCGGGGGCGGCGAGCCAGGCGAGGGCCTGCTGCCCGCCGATTTCGACCTGGCCGACCTGTACGGGGCCCGCGGCAGCGACGACGAGGACCTGGACGACTCCGCGGTGCTGGTGCCGCCGGTCAGCCTGCCGCCGGACGCCGAGCTGGTGGCCGCCGCGCTGGCGGTGCCGCTGATCTCGTACGCGGTCAAGCTGGCCCGCTGGACGCAGCCGCACCGCCCGGTGGACGAGTTCGGCGACCTGGCCGACGGCGACCGGGAGGCCGCGGCCCGGCTGCTCGGACTGGCGCCGGCCGAGGGCGAGGTGGCGGAGGAGGCCGTGGTCGAGGCGATGCGGGCCTGGGCGCTGGCCTGCGACCTCGACCTGGTGGAGACCGGCACCACCGCCGAGGGCGAGCACGCGGCCATCCCCGGCCCGGACCTGGACGCCGTCGAGCAGGGCGATCCGTCGGTGGTGCTGGGTCTGTGGCTGGACGCCGCCGGGATCATGCGGGAGCTGGCCGCCGAGGCCGACTCGCTGGCCCCGGAGGGCGACGGCGACGAGGAGGACGCCGACGAGGACGGCCTCGCCGACGTGGAGCAGGCCCGCGAGGCCGCCGCCGAGCTGCTCGACGAGGCGCTGCAGGTGCTCTACGAGATGACCGCCTTCGCCGACCCGGGCGAGGAGACGGTGCCGCTCGGCGTGCTGGCCGCGCTGCTGGTGGTGCCGGAGGGCGAGGAGCCGGACGAGGAGATGCTGGGCGAGATCACCGACGTGATGGTGGCGCTCGACCCGATGCTGGGCGACCTGGCCGAGCTCGGCCTGCTGGAGCACCGGCCGATCGACCCGGAGCTGTTCGAGGAGGAGGACGCCGAGGAGGCCGGGACGGCGCCGGCGGTCGCCGGGGGCGCGGAGCCGGACGAGGCGGAGGCCGCCCGGTTCGGCACGGTCCGGCTGACCCCGCTCGGCCAGTACGCGGTCCGCGAGTGGCTGATGGAGCTGGGATACGACGCCCCGCTGGTCGGTGACCTCGCCGAAGGTGACGCCGAGACGCTGCTGCGCGGCATCACGGAGTCCGCCAACGTGCTGCCCGACCGGGAGCTGGCGGCCTGGCTGAGCGGCCGCGAGCCCGTCGCCGCCGCCCGGGAGCTGCTGGCCGCCGCGCGCGGCCAGGACCCGCAGAGCCCGGTGCGCCGGATGCTGTGCGGGGTGGCGCTGGAGGAGCTCGGGGAGCCGGCCCGGCCGGCCGTGCTGGAGGTGGTGGACGACCCGGAGCTGGGCGGCGCCGCCCGGGCCTGGCTGCGGGCCCAGGGGGTGGAGATCGCGGCGCCCGAGCGGCCGGTCGCGCTGTGGACCGCGGTGGACTCGTTCGCCGCCGTGATGCTGACCAGCGAGGGGGACGCGGGCCGGCTGCGGGAGCTGGTCGCGGGCCTGCCGGTGACCGACAACCCGGCCAGCTACTTCGGTGAGCTGTGGCGGGTCGAGCACCCCTACACCGCGCAGGTGCTGGAGATCGTGGGGGAGCTGCACCTGGACCGGGCGGTGGCCAAGGAGGCCCGGAAGGCCGCCTTCCGGGCGCGGTCGCAGCAGCGCTAGCCGGGGCCGGGGCCGGGACCCGGCGGGCGACGGCGGCGGCCGTGGGCGGGCCGCCGTCGCCCGCCGGGCCGGGGTTGGCCGGGGCAGGTCAGGGCAGGTCGAGCTGGCCGGCCGCGGTGAACGGGAAGAACGGGTTGTGGGCCAGCTCCCAGAGGTGGCCGTCCAGGTCCTCGAAGTACCCGGAGTAGCCGCCCCAGCCGGTGGCGGCCGGCGGCTTGACCACCGTCGCGCCGGCCTCCACGGCGGTGGCGAGCGCGGCGTCCACCAGCTCGGGGGACTCCAGGTTGACCGCCAGGGTGACGCCGCGGAAGCTCGGCTCCCCGCCGGAGGGGACCCCGGCGTCGGCCGCCAGCTCCTCCGCCGGGAACAGCCCGAGCGCGGAGTCGGCGGTGCGGAACCAGACGATCTCCGGGCTGGAGGCGGTGGACCGCTGCCAGCCCAGGGCCTCGTAGAAGGCGGCGCTGCGGGCGAGGTCGGCGACGCCCAGGGTGACGATGCTGATCCGGGCGGGGAAGGCACTGGGTGCGGTCATGGCGCACAGCGTAGGCAAGGCTACTGACATCCGGGTCCCGGCGCGGCCGACCGTCAGATCTGGCAACCGTACGGGGGAAGCTGATGGCCCAGCAGGGGGCTGGGCCGTATGGTGTTGCGGACGCGGCGCTGGTGGCGGGCCACGGCCCGGCCGCCGCCCGGTGGACCACAGGCGAGGCTAGTACGCGGGGGTGCGGCAGAGAATGACGAGGCAGCGCACGAGCGGACCCCAGGATCCCGAGGACTTCTACGCGGACCACGAGGAGTACAACCGCCGGGTCCTGGGTGAGGCGGACTTCCCGGTGTACGGCGTGGAGCGGGGGGTGAACGAGACCGTCCCGGCGCGCGAGGCGGGCGGCACGCCCCCGCGTGCTGCCGGTGAGCCCGCGGGCGGGGCGTCCGGCACGCTGCTCCCGGCCGTGGAGGCGGCCCGCACCCTCCCCGGCGCGGACCGCGACGCCCTCGCCGAGTACGAGGTCTGCGACGGCCGGGTGGGCTGGATCGAGGTCCGCTCCGGCGACTGGAGCTCGGCCGACGGCCCGTACGTCACCGTGCGCACCTACCGTCCCGGCGCCGAGCGCGAGCGGTCGCTGCCCGAGCTGGAGGACGTGGTCGAGGACGAGCGCGACCGGGTCTACGAACAGCTGGACATCGACGAGGGCGACGGCCCCGGCCGGGTCCGGGCGATGCGCGAGTGGATCACCGTCGAGGGCGAGCCGCGGGCGGTGCAGATCCACGAGGACCGCCGCCCCGACTCCGAGGCCAGGCCGGTGTGGGCCGGGCGGCTGCGGGTGGACGGCATCACCGTCACGGTCACCGGCCGGGGCGTGCCGCCCGGCGGCATCGAGCTGCGCCGGATCGAGGACTTCGACCGCTACGTGCTGGGCCGCACCGCGCTGCTGCGGCGGCTGGCGGTCCGTCAGCGGGTCGAGGACGTGCCGCTGGAGGAGCGGGTGCTGGCGCCGGTCTCGGGTCTGGAGGCGCACCGCGCGGTGGTCGAGCACGGCGTCAGCGAGGTGGTCGCGATGGAGGCGCAGATCCGCTCCCGGCGGGCGCCGCGGCTGCCGCGCCGGCTGCGCGGCGAGGCGGGCACGCTGCGCTGGGAGGCGGCCGTCCGCCAGCAGATGCGGCTGGCCTCGGAGAGCCGGGACGAGGCCACCGAGGCGGTCAGCGCGATGGTCAACCAGCTGACCAGGCTGGCGCAGAACACCGACTGGCTGGTGGGTACCGCGGAGGGGCAGGCGGCGGTCGAGGAGGTCATCCGGTACACGGTGTTCGCCAGTGAGGTGCCCAGCCTGCCGGCCCAGCGCGCCTGGGACCGGCTCTGGTCGGGTGGCGGGGCGCCGGAGCAGCCGGCGGGCTCCGAGGAGGCCTGGCTGACGGCCTGGGAGCAGTGGCGGCTCGGGCGGATCCAGCACTGACGGGGTGCCGGCGGCGGCCGGCGCGAGGCCCGGTACGGGAGCGTACCCGTCCGGGCGGCCGCGGTAAAGGGATGGTCATGGGTCTGCATAAGGTTGGCAAATCACCACGCTGACGAAGTGTCGGATTCACCTGCGGTTCACCCCGCGGGCCCAGCCTGCTGGGCGTCGGCGGTCTCCGTCGAAGACCCCTCAGCCGCACACCGGGCACCCGGCGGCGGCCATCCCACAGGAGTGACCGATATGCCGCTGTCCCGTCGGGACTTCGTCAACCGTTCCACCCTCCTCGGCGCCGGCGTGCTGGTGGCCGGCAGCGCCGAGGTGCTGGCCACCGCGCCCGGCGCGATCGCCGCCCCGAGCGGCGGCGAGGCCCCGGCGGCCGAGTCGGTCGAGGCCGCCCGCCGCGCCACCGGCTACGGCGAGCTGATCAAGGACCCGGCCGGCATCCTGGCCCTGCCGCACGGCTTCAAGTACCAGGTCATCACCTACACCGGGAAGACCAAGCTGGTCACCGGCGAGTCCACCCCGAGCAACCACGACGGCACCGCCGCCTTCCCCGGCAAGCACGGCGGCACCCTGCTGGTCAACAACCACGAGCTGGCCGGCGCGCGCAGCAACTGGCCGCACCCGGTGCCGCTGCTGGAGGGCCACGTCTACGACCCGGGCGCGGCCGGCGGCTGCACCGTGGTCGAGGTCCGCCAGGGCGGCAGGAAGGTCACCGAGTGGGTCGGCATCGCCGGCACCGCGACCAACTGCGCGGGTGGCGCCACCCCGTGGGGCACCTGGCTGTCCGGCGAGGAGACCGAGGACAAGGCCGGCAAGAACGGCTTCACCAAGGACCACGGCTACATCTTCGAGGTCGACCCGTACGACCAGGCGGCCAACCGCGACCCGCAGCCGATCAAGGCGCTGGGCCGCTACGCCCACGAGGCGGTCGTGGTGGACCAGAAGCGCGGCCACCTCTACCTGACCGAGGATGCCTCCAACCCGAACGGCCTGCTGTTCCGCTGGACCCCGCCGGCCGGCTTCCGCCACGGCAAGGGCAGGCTGCGCACCCTGGCCGCCGACGCGGGCAGGCTGGAGGCCTTCAAGGTCTTCGACTCGCACGGCACCTTCATCGACGACCTCTCCCGGGCCGTCAAGGTCGGCACCACCTACGGCGTGGACTGGGTGAACGTCCCCGACCGGGACGCGCAGACGGTCTCCGTGCGCAAGCAGTTCACCGACGGCCAGGTCACCCGCGCCCGCAAGCTGGAGGGCATGTGGTGGGGTGACGGCGGCTTCTACTTCGTCTCCAGCTTCGCCCGTACCGAGAGCCCGGTGCAGCACGACGGCCAGGTCTGGTTCTACAACCCGGCCCGCCGCACCATCACCCTCAAGGTGCTGCTCGGCCTCAACACCGACGTGATGGGCGACCACGGCAACTTCGACGGCCCGGACAACATCACCGTCTCCCCCTACGGCGGCCTGGTCATCGCCGAGGACGGCGAGGGCCAGTCCCACCTGTTCGGCACCACCGAGGAGGGCCGGACCTACCCGATCGCCCGCAACGACCTGAACATCGGCACCGCCGAGAAGCCCGAGTTCAGCGAGTTCACCGGGGTGACCTTCTCGGACGACGGCGAGACGCTGTTCGCCAACATCCAGGTCCCCGGCATCATGGTCGCGATCACCGGCCCGTGGTGGCGCCTGCAGCACCGCCGCGGCCACGGCTACGACTACTGAGCCCGAACCGGCCCGGCTCCGGCGGCTGCCCGCCGAGGACCCGTCAGGCGTCCTCGGCGGGCAGCCGCAGTTGCAGCATCGCCAGCAGCCGCTGCTGCGGCTGCGCCAGGTCGATCCCGGTCAACTGCTCGGCCCGGCGGACCCGGTAGCGCAGCGTGTTGGGGTGGATGTGCAGGGCGTCGGCGGCCACCCGCACCTCGCCCAGCGCGTCCAACCAGGCCAGCACCGACTCGGCCAGCCGGGTGCCGTGCCGCCGGTCGTACTCGGCCAGCTCGGTCAGCCGCGGGTCGCGCAGCCCGCCGCGCTCCTGCAGCAGCGCCAGCACCTCGCTGACCAGCACCTCGGCCTGCACGTCGCTCAGCGCGGCCACCTCCAGGTCGACCCCGCCGCGGCCCATCGCGTCCAGGATCCGGTCGGCCTGCGCCCGGGACTCGGGGACCGCCGCCAGGCCGTCGACCGTCGGGCCGATCGCCGCCCGCAGCTCCACGCCGAGGTGCTCGCGGGCCGCCGCCACCACCTCCTGCGCCCAGCTGCGCAAGGTCGCGATCGGCAGGGCCGGCGGCAGTTCGGGCAGCAGCACGTACACCCGGTCCTCGATCGGGGCGAGCTGCGCGCCGCGGTGCCGGGCCGCGGTGTGCACCGAGATCAGGCCGGTCACCTCGGCCCGGGTCAGCTCCCGGTCGGGGCCCTGCCCGGCCGCGTACGCCAGCACGGTGGCCGGGCGGCGCAGGCCCAGGCCCAGGTGGGTGGCGAGCGACTGCGGGCCGGTCGAGCCCTCCAGCAGGCCGGTGAGCAGGGTCCTGGTCAGCCGGACGTCCGCCGACAGCTCGCGCCGGCGCCGGATCAGCTGGGCCGCCGCCACCCGGGCCGCCCCCACCAGCGCCTGCTCGGCCAGCGGCGCCAGCGGCCGCGACCCCTCCTGCACCCAGATGGTGCCGAGCGGCTGCGCGCCCGCCCGGATCCCGATCGCCAGCCGGCGGCGGATGCCGAGCTCCGGGTGGGCGTCGATCTCGATCACGCCGTCCGAGCCGCGCAGGTGCTGGAACACGCCCCACTCGCGCAGCTTGGACAGGTACGGCTCGGGGCCCTGCCAGCCCAGGATGGACAGCCGCCGCAGGTCGTCCACCTCGTCGGTGTCCGAGGAGCGGGAGTAGGCGAGCACCCGGCTGGAGGTGTCCTCGATGGAGACGATGCCGCCGGTCAGTACCGCGACCGTCTGGGCCAGTGAGAACAGGTCGCCCGCGTTCGGCTCGGACGGGATGGGGGCATCCGGCCCGGCGATGATCGCCCGGGCCAGCGAGTCCAGGTGCTCCCAGCGGGTCTCCCGGCGGACCGACAGCAGCGCCACGCCCGCCTCGGTGGCCGCCTCGCGCAGCGCGTCCGCCTGGCCCGGTGCGTCCAGCTTCACCGCCACGGCCGCCGCCCCGGCCCGTCCGGCGGCCCGCAGCGCGGGCAGTGCGGCCCGGCCGCGCGCGCCGATCGCCAGCACCAGCTCGCCCGGGGAGGCGGTGGCGGTGTCCTCCGGGTCGAGGATCGCCACGTCCAGCACCGGCACGTCCAGCCCCGCGGGGGCGGCCTGCAGCTCGACCAGCGGCTCGCCCAGCGACATCAGCAGACGGCGCAGCGGGATGCCGCCGGCGGGGGCGGGCGCGGTCATCGGGCCCTCCTTCATCCGGTCGGACAACTCCGTCCGGATGACTTTAGCCGCCAGGCCAATCAAGTGCCCCCGTCCACGGGTTTAGCGTTCGTCCATGGCCGCCGTGTGACCCGCGTCGGCTCCCCGCCCACGACTCGAAGGAGAGCGCGCCACCATGGATGCTGTGACCCAGGTCCCCGCGCCGGTGAACGAGCCGGTCCGCAGCTACGCCCCCGGCAGCCCGGAACGGGCCCGCCTGGAGGCCAAGCTGAAGGAGCTGGGCGGCCAGGAGCCGATCCAGCTGACCATGACGATCAACGGGGAGCGCCGGATGGGCGGCGGCTCGGAGATCCACGTTGTTCAGCCGCACAACCACGCGGCACGGCTCGGCACGCTGCGCAACGCCACCCAGGACGACGCGCGTGACGCCATTGACGCTGCCCTGGCCGCCGCCCCGGCCTGGCAGGCGCTCTCCTTCGACTCGCGGGCCGCGATCTTCCTGAAGGCCGCGGACCTGCTGGCCGGCCCCTGGCGCGAGACGCTGGCCGCCGCCACCATGCTCAACCAGTCGAAGACGGCCCAGCAGGCGGAGATCGATTCCTCCTGCGAGCTGATCGACTTCCTGCGCTTCAACGTGCACTTCGCCCGCCAGATCATCGCCGAGCAGCCGGTCTCCTCGGACGGCGTGTGGAACCGCAGCGACCACCGCGCGCTGGAGGGCTTCGTCTACGCGATCACGCCCTTCAACTTCACCGCCATCGCGGGCAACCTGCCCACCGCCCCGGCCCTGATGGGCAACGTGGTGCTGTGGAAGCCGTCCCCGACCCAGCAGTACTCCGCGCACCTGCTGATGCAGCTGCTGGAGGCGGCCGGCCTGCCCAAGGGCGTCATCAACATGGTCACCGGTGACGGCCTGGCCGTCTCCGAGGTCGCCCTCACCCACCCGGACCTGGCGGGCATCCACTTCACCGGCTCCACCGCCACCTTCCAGCACCTGTGGCGCGAGGTCGGCAACAACATCGCCGGCTACCGCACCTACCCGCGGATCGTCGGCGAGACCGGCGGCAAGGACTTCCTGGTCGCCCACCCGTCCGCCGACCGGGCGGTGCTGAAGACCGCGATGACCCGCGGTGCCTTCGAGTTCCAGGGCCAGAAGTGCTCGGCGCTGTCCCGCGCCTACGTCCCGGCCTCGATCTGGGCCGAGATCAAGGACGACTTCCGCGACGAGGTCGAGTGGCTCACCATGGGCGACGTCACCGACCTGTCGAACTTCATGAGCGCCGTCATCGACGACCGCTCGTTCGCCAAGAACAAGGCCGCCATCGACCGCGCCAAGGCCGACCCGAAGGTCGAGATCCTGGCCGGCGGCAGCTACGACGACTCGGTCGGCTACTTCATCCGCCCGACCGTGCTGGTCTGCGAGGACCCGGCGAGCGAGTACTTCCGCGACGAGTACTTCGGCCCGATCCTCGCCGTGCACGTCTACCAGGACGAGGACTACGAACGGATGCTGGCCCAGATGGAGTCCGTCTCCAGCTACGGCCTGACCGGCGCGATCATCGCCCAGGACCGGGCGGCGATCGAGCACGCCATGCAGGTGCTGCGCCACGCGGCCGGCAACTTCTACATCAACGACAAGCCGACCGGCGCCGTCGTCGGCCAGCAGCCCTTCGGCGGCGGCCGGGCCTCCGGCACCAACGACAAGGCCGGCGCCAAGCAGAACCTGATGCGGTGGACCTCGACCAGGTCCATCAAGGAGACGTTCGTCCCGCCGACGGACTACCGCTACCCGCACATGGGCTGACCTCCCGCCCCGGGCCGGCGGCCCACCCTCAGCCGCCGGCCCACCCCCTACTCTCCGTCGAACGTCTGAAGAGTCTCCAGGAGTACCGATGCTCCGTTCCGCCCTCCTCGCCGCGTCCCGCTCCCCGCAGGTGCGCACCCTGGTCGAGAAGTTCCCGCCCACCCACGCCATAGTCGAGCGCTTCGTCGCCGGCGAGCTGCTCGACCAGGGCATCTCCGCCACCGACGAACTGGTCGCCACCGGCCGCAAGGTGACGCTCGACCACCTCGGCGAGGACACCAAGGACGCCGACCAGGCGGCCGGCACCGCCGAGGCGTACGAGCACCTGCTCGCCGCGCTCGGGGAGACCGGCCTCGCGGCCGACGCCGAGGTCTCGGTGAAGCTGTCCGCGGTCGGCCAGTTCCTGCCGGTGGACGGCGAGAAGATCGCGCTGGAGAACGCCCGGCGGATCTGCGAGGCGGCGGCGGCCGTCGGCACCACGGTCACCCTGGACATGGAGGACCACACCACCACCGACTCCACCCTCGCCATCGCCCGCGAGCTGCGCGCGGACTTCCCGTGGCTCGGCGTGGTGCTCCAGGCCTACCTGCGGCGCACCGAGGCCGACTGCCGCGAGTTCGCGGCGGCCGGCTCCCGGGTCCGGCTGTGCAAGGGCGCCTACAAGGAGCCCGAGTCGGTCGCCTTCCAGGGCAAGCACGAGGTCGACCTGGCGTACGTCCGGGCGCTCAAGGTCCTGATGGCGGGCGAGGGCTACCCGATGATCGCCTCCCACGACCCCAACATGATCAAGATCGCCGGCCAGCTGGCCGAGTGGAACGGGCGCGCCCGCGACAGCTTCGAGTACCAGATGCTGTTCGGCATCCGCCCGGAGGAGCAGCTGCGGCTCGCCGAGGCCGGCAACACCATGCGGGTC
>NZ_JBEZIR010000103.1:0-31578 GCF_040651175.1 Kitasatospora sp. NPDC048540 | reverse complement strand
CCGGCAGGTCGACGGAGCCGAACGGTACGTAGCGGTGGAACGGCATCCCGGACGGCTGCTGCAGCACGGTGGCCGCGGTCACCGGGGTGGGGCGGTCGTTGAAGGCACGGGCGATGGCGGACTGCTCGGTCATGGAGGACTCTCGGCTTCCGAAGTCGATTGCGGGCTGGGTCGGGGCGGTGGACACCCGACCGGGCCGACTGCTGCGCCGCATCGAACAGCATCACTGACGGATGCAAGGGCACAGCACAGTCCCCGCGGCGAGGGAGCCGGCCTTCTCTGGATCTAGAGGCCCTCGCCGCGGCAGCTAAGAAGAAGCAGCCCGTAACGCATGATGCAGCCCAGCGTAACCCAGCTCCCGGGGCGCACGAAGTGAACCGCACCACGATTCCACCCCTTGAGACGTCCGGTCACTGCGCGCGGTGGTGACAAGAAGTCATGGATGCGTCACTCTTGGCAACATGACTGCTGCCGCGCGCCGCTGCACGATCGTGCCGCCCTTCGTCCTCGACCGGCTCGCCGAGCAGGGCCACGAGGCCGCCCGCACCTCCCTCGCCCTGGACACCCTGCACCGCGAGAGCCGGCTGGCCACCGCCCTGCCCCCGCCGCCCCCGGCCCACCACCTCACCCGCACCATCGGCGACGCCCGGCACGGCCGCCGGCTGCCCGGCCGCACGGTCCGCGCCGAGGGCGGCCCGGCCACCGCGGACGCCACCGTCAACCGCGCCTACGACGGGCTCGGCGCCACCTTCGAGCTGTTCGAGCAGGTCTACGGCCGGCACTCGATCGACGGCGCCTGGCTGCCGCTGGACGCCACCGTGCACTATGGGGTGGACTACGACAACGCGTTCTGGGACGGCAGCCGGATGGTGTTCGGGGACGGCGACGGCGAGATCTTCGTCGACTTCACCAGCTGCCTCGACGTGATCGGCCACGAACTCGCCCACGGCGTCACCCAGTACACCGCCGGGCTGGACTACCAGGGCCAGAGCGGCGCGCTCAACGAGTCGCTCTCCGACGTCTTCGGCTCCCTGGTCAAGCAGTACGCCCTCGGCCAGAGCAGCGACCGGGCCGACTGGCTGATCGGCGCCGGACTGCTCGCCCCCGGCGTGCACGGCGTGGCGCTGCGCTCGATGAAGGACCCGGGCACCGCGTACGACGACGAGCGCCTCGGCAAGGACCCGCAGCCCGCCCACATGGACGGCTACGTGGACACCGCCGACGACAACGGCGGGGTGCACATCAACTCCGGCATCCCCAACCACGCCTTCTACCTGCTGGCCACCGCGCTCGGCGGGCCGGCCTGGGAGCGGGCCGGCCAGGTCTGGTACGACACCGTCACGGGCGGGCACCTCGCCCACGACGCCGGCTTCGCCGACTTCGCCCGCGCCACGGCGGCCGCCGCGCTGGCCCGCTACGACCGGACCGCCGCCGACACGGTGACCGCCGCCTGGTCGCAGGTCGGCATCAGCGCCACCGGCTGAACACCGGACCCTTCGCACGCGGGCCGGCCGGGAGCGGACCGGCCCCACGCGGAGTCTGTGAAAACACTCGGCAAAACGACCCACTCCGTAGCAAACTGACGACCATGCGTATCCAGGTGACCCGGACCGGCGGCCTCGCCGGTCGCGTCCAGCGTGCGGAGCTGGACACCAGCGAGCGCCGCGACGCACCGCACGTCCACGCCCTCGCGCGCGAGGCGGTGGCCGGCGGCCTGCGCGCGCCCTCGTACGGCGTGCCGGACGGCTTCCACTACGAGATCACCGTGGACGGCCGGACGGTGTACTGCGCCGACCCCAAACTGACCGACTCCCAGCAGGAGCTGGTCAGCCTGGTGCTGCGGGAGGGCGAGTAGCGGCGGCCCGGCTCAGCGGCCGCGGGCCTCGAACCGGCGCGCCTCCCGGCCCCGCGGCCCGGCCTGCTCGTACAGGGACTGGCCGACCACCGCGTCCGAGACGCCGACCAGGGCGCAGAGCCGGCCGAGCAGTTCGGCTCCGGAGGTCCGGCTGCCGTCGGGGGCCGGGTCGTTGCGGATCGCGGCCAGCGCGGCCCCCGCATCCGGCAGCCCGGCGCGGTCGGCCAGGCGGGCGCAGTAGCGGTCCCAGGACTCGCGCTGGGCGGCGTTCTCGGCCGGATCGGCGGGCGGTGTCCAGTGCGCGCTCCAGCCGAGTTCCTCGGTGTCCCCGTTGCCCAGCACCAGTGTCACGCAGGTCCCCCACTCGTTGTCCCGCAGCAGCCAGACCGGCTGCTTCAGCTCCCAGGCGAGGTTCCAGGCCGGGCCGACCAGCCGGCGGGAGGAGATCTTGCCGAACCGGGGCCTGAGCGGGTCGAAGAGCACACCGGTGCCGCGTTCGCCGTCCGGCAGCAGGTAGCCGCCCAGCTTCGACGGGCGCAGGGCGGTCAGCACCTGCTCTTCGGTGGCACGGGTGATCAGGGCGTAGGTGGGCACGGGTCGTTCTCTCCGGGTGCGGGGGCGGGTACGGGCGGCCGTACGGCGGGTGGGCCGACGGGCCGGGGCGGGCCGGCGGCCGGATCAGTCGGCGTTCTTGAAGGCGGAGGCCGGGTAGTGCAGTTCCGCGGGGACGGCCTCGTCGACGGCGGTCAGCGCCGGGCCGATCCCGGCGAACAGCTCGGGCATCACCGGGATCACGCAGTGGTTGCGGCCGAAGACCACCCGGCCGGGGGTGTGCACCTCCACGCCGACCACGTCGGCGAAGGCGATGTGGTGGACGCCCCCGGACGGCATCCGCGTCCAGAGCCCCTCGCCGGTCACCACCAGCCGGGCCCTGCGGGCCCCCGCGTCGGTCAGCCTGTCCCGCAGCGGAGCCCTGAACGTCCGCCCGCCCGCGGGGAGTCCGGCGGTCCCGGCGCAGCCGCCCTCGGGCAGCTCGGTGCCGTCGGCGCGCCGGGCCCCGGGCCGGGTCCCGATCGGCACCACCAGCAGGGCGCTGTCCATGGCCCGGGCGAAGGCCTCCCGGACCTGCTCGGGGGTCACCTCGTCGAGCAGGTCGAGCCGGTCCGCGACACTGCGGTAGCTCCAGCCGAGCAGTTCGGCGTTGGCGGCGAACTCCAGCTCCAGCGCCACCGTCCGGGGGTCGAGGAAGAACTCGCGGGTGCCCTCGGCCTCCTCCGCCACCTCCTCGGCGGACGGGCCCTCGGCGGCCAGCAGCACGGCCTGCTGCCAGAGCAGTTCGGCGACCTGCTGCTCCTCGCCGTCGCGGGCGTCCAGGTGGATCATCCGGTCGCCGCCGTCCGGTCCGGCGAGCGCGCGGTCGCAGGAGACGTCGTAGGACAGTCCGCGCTGGTTCCGGGCGACTTCGCGCAACCGCTCCTGGAGGACGGCCATGGCGAGCTGCAGGCCCTGGTCGGCGAGGTCGCCGTGGACTCCGAGGCCCGGCCCCGGCACGGTGTCCTCCTGCCAGGAGGAGGCCGTCACCAGGACCGGCTGGGTGCCGCTGCGGTCGGGGCGGTCGCCGGCGGGCAGCGGCAGCCGCAGGCCTGGCGGCGGCGGGCCGGTGAGGGTGAGGACGGCGTTGCCGGCGTGGAAGTAGCGGGCGGCGCAGTCCCGGACGGCGTCCAGCGGGATCCGGTCCGGGCCCGGGCCGCTGAAGGGGGCGAGGCCGAGTCCCTGGATGCCGTAGCGGTGGGTGAGCAGCGCGCCGGCGGTCGGGTGGGCGGCGCAGCCGTCCTCGGCGGCGAGCACGCCGCTCTCCCGGTCGGCCCGGTCGACCGGGAGGTCGGCGAGGGCGCGGCAGACCCGGTCCAGGAAGGCGACGACCTGGTCCGGGCGGCCGGTGGCGGTGAACTGGGTGAGTTCCAGGTCGACCTGGGCGTTGTGCTCGTGGTGCAGCCGCGGCAGGGTGCTCATGGCGAGGTGTTCGACCAGGTGGGTCACACCAAGGGTTCGGAAGGTCTCGTCCCGGGCGCCGCAGCCGAAGATCAGGGCTGCGGTCAGCGGACCCGGGGCATCCGCCCACAGAACGGGCACGTCATCGATGAGGTCACGGTGCACCGACCGATCATATGGTCAGGTCATGTGGCTCCCGATCACGGCCCGGACACAAGTGCTAGCCGAACCTTCCGTTTACGTAGTCGGAGGTCCGCTGGTCGAGCGGGGTGGCGAACATCGCCCCGGTCGGGCCGTGCTCGACGATCGCGCCGGGGGTGCCCTGTTCGGCCAGGAAGAAGGCGCAGTGGTCGGAGACCCGCTGGGCCTGCTGCATGTTGTGGGTGACGATCACGATGGTGACCTCGTGCACCAGTTCGCGGATGGTCTGCTCGATCCGGCGGGTGGAGGTCGGGTCGAGGGCCGAGCAGGGCTCGTCCATCAGCAGCACCTTGGGCCGGACCGCCAGCGAACGGGCGATGCACAGCCGCTGCTGCTGGCCGCCGGACAGCGCCCCGCCGGGCTGCCGGAGCCGGTCGGCGACCTCGCGCCACAGGCCCGCCTTGGTGAGGCACTCCTCGACCAGGTGGTCCTTCTCCGCGCGGGTGGCCCGGATGCCGGTGAGCTTGAGCCCGGCCACCACGTTGTCGTAGATCGACATCGCCGGGAAGGGGTTGGGCTTCTGGAACACCATGCCGATGTCGCGGCGGGCGGCGGTCAGCCGGCGCTCGGGCGCGTAGATGTCACCGCCGTCCAGCATGACCTCACCGGCCAGGCTCGCACCGGGGATCAGCTCGTGCATCCGGTTGAGGATCCGCAGGAAGGTCGACTTCCCGCAGCCGGAGGGCCCGATCAGGGCGGTGACCGCGCCCGCGGGCATGGTCAGCGACACCTGCTCCAGCACCTTGCGCGGGCCGAACCAGGCGGAGACGGCGCGGGCGTCCAGGGTGCCGGCCGGGCTCACGGGGGCGGGCAGGACGGCCGTGTCCACGACGGCCGGCTCGACGCTGGTCATCCAGCTCTCCTAGGGTTGTGACGGCCCATCAGATCAGGTTGGGGAGCAGCTGGGCGACCTGGTCGGCGACCGAGAGGCCGAGCACGGCCAGCACGGGCACACCGACGATCCAGGCCTGCAGCCGCCCCAGGCGGACCCAGGCCAGCGCCAGCGCGACGGCCGCCAGCAGCAGCGCCTCGCCCCAGAGCACCAGCGGGATCCAGGCGCCGCCGTCGGTGCCCATGGCGCGTTCGGCGGCGGGCAGCGCGTCGGTGGTGAGCGGGCGCGGGTTGGCCGGCCGGACGTCGTCCTCGGTGGCGGGGTCGTCCAGCAGGTCGGCGTCGACCAGCAGCGTCCCGGACGGGGCGTAGAGCGGGCCGTCGCCGGTGACCAGCTGCAGCCGGGACCAGCCGGCCTTGACCGGCGCCGGGACCGGGTCGCCGGCCCGGCGGACGGCGACCACCCGGTAGTCGTGGGCGCCCTGACCGGTGGTGACCCGGAAGGTCTCGCCCGCCCGCAGGCTGCCCAGCACACCGAACGGGCCGCCGAAGCCCGCCTGCCGCCCGAGCACGACGCTGGTACCGGCCTGACCGGGCATCGGGGTGTCGCGGCGGTGGCCCGGGCCGGACTCCAGCACTCCCCCGGCGGTGCCCTCCCGGATGACCTCGCGCAGGCCGAGCTGCGGGATCTCCAGCAGCGCGACCGGGGTGCCGGGGATGACCGGCCGGCCGTCCTTGTCGAGCTGCCCGATCGGGGTGGTGCCGGCCGCCAGGGTGGCGCGCAGGTCGGCGTAGCCGGTCTCGTGGTCGCGCAGGTGGCGCAGGCCGCCGAGCGGTCCGAGGTCCATCAGCAGGCCGAGCAGCAGCACGGCGGCGATGGCCAGCGCGGCGCCGATCAGTTGCGGCCGGTCGGGCAGCAGCCGGGGCCGGGCCGGGCGGGCCGGCGCGGGCACCAGGGCGGGCGGCGCATACGGGTCCGGCGGAGGAACGGGCGGGCCGGGCGGCGGCGGGGCGACGGCGGTGGTCATTCGGCGCTCCCCTGCGCGGCGGGCACTGCCTCGGCGGGGTCGGTCTCGGCGGCCTCGGCGGGCACGGGCTGCTCGGCAGGCTCGGGCTGCTCGGCGGCCTCGGCCGGTGCGCCCTTCGGGGCGGCCCCGCGGGTGAGGCGGCGGCGCAGCGGCGGCACGGCCACCCAGCCGATCAGCAGCAGGCCGCCGACGATCGCGGCCCAGGAACCGGCGCCCAGGCCGGACGCGCGCTGCTGGGCGGCGGTCTGCTCGCCGCCGCGGGCCGGGGTGCTCGCAGTGCCCGGGGCGGGCGCGGCCTTGGCCGGGTCGAGCGGGGCCTCGTGGATCACGCCCTCGGGGGCGACCGCGGCGGTCTGCCAGGTGGTCGGGGTGGTGAAGGTCAGGACGCCGCTGAACTCGCGCAGCGGCGCCGGGTTGACCTTGGCCCGGCAGACCGCGGTGATGGTGTACGCGCCGTGCAGGGCGCCCGCGCCGCTCCGGTTGGCGACCACCCGCAGGGTGTTGCTGAGCGGCAGCACGTACCCGCCGCCCGCGGCCTGCCGGTACGCGGTGGCGGCGACGGTGCCCGCCAGCGGGGCGCCCTCGGGAGGGAAGCCCTCGCCGGTGATCCGCATGCTCAGGTAGTCGGCGGCCGGGTCCGGGCAGGGGCCGGAGGTGAGCAGGTCGATGGCGTCGTCGTCGTGGCCCGCCGGGTAGTCGAAGGCGATGGTGCCGGTGTCGGCCGCCGCGGCGTGCGGGGCGCCGGCGAACTGGGCCGCCGTCAGCAGCGCGAGCAGCAGCAGGGCGGCCCCGACGGGAGCGGCCGCGGGCCGCGCCACCGGCCGGGCCGCGGCGAGCCGGGCGCGGCGGCGCCGGCCGCGCCACCACCAGGTGCCGCCGAGCGCGAGCGGCAGCAGCACCGCCAGCAGGGCCCACGGGATGTCGGCGTAGCGCTGCTTGTGGACGGTGCTGGTCAGGCCGGGGTCGCGGTCGCCGCCGATCGGCAGCGGGTCGATGGTGATGCCGGCGGTGCCGAGGAAGGCCGGGTAGGCGCCGGAGACGTCGACCCGGTACGAGACGGCGTTGCCGGGCAGCAGTTCCTGGAGGTCGGCGGGGGCCTGCCCGGTGGCGACCGAACCGAGCAGATTGGTGACCCGGACGGCCTGCTTGCCGCCGAGCCGGACGTTGCCGCTGTTGCGGACGGTGTAGCTGACGGTGGTGCGGCCGGTGTCGAGCGGGTTGAGGCTGGGGTGGTGGACCACCCGGGCGGACTCGACGGTGAGTTCGGCCCGCAGCGTCCCGGAGACCCGGATGTTGACCCGGGCGCCGACCCGCTGGTCGACGGTGACGGCGTTGCCCTGGGCGTCCTTGCTCTCCTGGCGCAGCGCGGCCACGATGCCCGCGGGGTGGTCGCCGGGGGTGGCGTCGGCGGGGACGGCGAGGGTGAACGGGACGATCTGGCGGCTGCGGGCGGGCACCGTCAGCGCGTCGGCGGCGGCCTTCAGCCAGGTCCCGGCCTGGGTGGAGGGCTTGCCCTCGGGCAGCACGTCGTAGCCGCCGGCGTCGGTGTTGAACGCGTCGGCCGGGTAGAGCCGCAGGGTGAGCGGCTGGTCGCCGTAGTTCCAGACCGCGACGTGGTCCTTGACCACCGCGCCGGGGGTGGCGGCGTAGGAGAAGGCGCCGCGGTCGTCCGGCTGGTCGGCACCGGACGGCTGGATGCCGAAGGTCTGCGCCTGCGGGCCTTCGGCGGGCGCCAGCTGCTGGGCACCGTACGCGGTCGTGCCCGGCAGCAGGAGCAGCAGGAGCAGCAGGGCGGGGACTAGGGCCAGGAGCCATCGGCGCATCGGCGTCGTCATCCTAGGGAGCAGGTGCGGGTGGGTGGGGCGGTCGGACCGCTCCGGCCGTGCGGCGGTGCACCGGTGGTGCCGGTGGTGCACCGCCATCAGGCCAGGGTGGTCCGACCGCCGGGTTGCGTCGGGGCCGATCCCGGGTGAAGGGGAGCCGTCAGATCGCGGTCAGGGTGAGCACGCCCTGGTAGGTGCCGGCCACCGTGGAGGTGGGGGCGAGCAGGGTGAGGTCGGCGCCGACCTTGGCGGTGCCGAGACCGGTCGCGGTGGCGAGGGTCCGGGAGGACTTCAGGCCGAGCGCACCGCCGTCGTTCACCTCGACGGCGTTGGCCGGGGCGACCTGACCGCCCAGGGTGACCTTGAGGCCGTCGCCCTTGGAGACCAGGTTCGGGGCCCAGCCGAGGTTCTGCGCGTTGATGCTGCCCGTGCCCGAGCTGAACTGGGCGACCTGGCCGCTGACCGACCAGCCGGGCGCGCCGGCCCGGGTGTCGGTGACGGTGACGGTCTGGATCGGGCCGGCGGTGGCGAAACGGGTGGAGTCGTTGTTCAGGGTGAGCGGCGGCAGGGTGACGTTGGCGCCGGCCACGCTGATCACCAGGGCGCCGGGGGCGACGGTGGTGGTGATGGTCTCGGAGACCGGGGCGGGCGGGGTCGGGCCGCCCGGGTTCGGCGGGGTGACCTGCGGGGTGACGGTGAACGGCACCGCGGCCGAGGCCGAGGCGGCGTACTGGGTCGCGTCGGCCGGGGTGAAGGCGGCGGTGAGCTGGTGGTCGCCCTCGGCCAGCGCGGTGGTGCTGAACTCGGCGGCGCCGGCGGCGACCGGCTGCGAGCCGATCACGGTGCCGTTGTCCTTGAACTCGACGGTGCCGGCGGCGGCCGGGGCCACCGACGCGCTCAGCTTGACCGAGGCACCCTTGGCCGCGGAGCCGGCCGGGGAGACGACCAGGCCCGTGGTGGTGGCCTGCGCACCCTTGGGGCTGATGGTGTAGGAGACGTTGGCGGAGGTGGAGCCGAGGAAGTGGCTGTCGGTCGAGGTGAAGACCGCCTTGAGGGTGTGCGCGCCCTCGGCGAGGGTGTTCACGGTGGCCGTGGCCTGGCCCGCCGCGACGGTGGCAGGCGCGCCGACGGCGGTGGCGCCGTCGAAGAACTGCACGGTGCCGGCGGCGGTCGGGGAGACCGCGGCGGTCAGGGTGACGTCACTGCCGACGGTGGCCGAACCGGTCGGGGTGACCGAGAGCGTGGTGGTGGTGGCCTGCGCGACCGGGGCGTTCGGGTCGGTGGAGGTGTAGGCGGTGGGGCTGGTGAACCAGACCGAGCCGACGAAGTCACCGAAGTAGGTGGCGCCGATCTTGGCGCGGCAGCGCAGGTGGAACTCGTACTGGCCGGACAGCGTGCTGAAGCCGTTCTTCTGCGCGAAGCTGCGCATGGTGTCGCTGAGCGGCACCGACAGCCGGCCCTGGGCGTCCGGGGAGTAGACCGACTGCGCCACGTTGGGGGTGACGCCGTAGCCGTCGGTGGGGAAGCCCCGGCCGAAGACCAGCAGCTGGAGGTTGGTGCCGCCGTTGCAGGAACCGGAGGAGACCACGTTCATCAGCTCGTCGTCGGCGCCGGTGGCCGGGTTGACGCTCAGGGTGCCGATGACCGGCACGGTGTCGGCGTACGCGGCGGCGGAGCCGAGCAGGGTGATGCTGCCCGCGGCCAGGACGGTGGCCGCGCCGAGCGCGACGGCCCGCGGGATGCGGTAGGTGCTCACTGTGATGATCGCCTTTCTGGCACTGATCGGTGATGCAGGGTCAGGTGGAGCGGTGTCAGGTGGAGCGGGTGCAGCGCGTGCGGTGGAGCGACGGGCGGTGGTGCGGGTCAGCCGGTGGTGCGCGAGGTGTCACCGCAGTTGGCGTTGACGCCGAAGCCGTACTGCTTGATCACGGCGGACTGCTGGCAGATGCCGGAGTTCGCGCCGACGAAGGCGTCGCTCCACGGGCTGACGCCGACCTTGCTGGTCGGGATGACGTTGTAGACGTCGCGGACGGCGGCGGCGCTGGTGTTGAGCAGCACCGAGGGGACGCCGTTGACGTTGCCGAGCTGGGCGGTGCCGCGGATGTCGGCAAGGGTGCCGGAGCTCTGCGCGATGTACTGGGCGATCGAGAACGGCACCAGCGAGGTGGTGTCCAGCACGCGGCCGTCGTGCTCCTCGATCTTCTTGCCACCCTTGGTGTCGGCGATGCAGGGGTAGCGGCCGGCCTGGACGTCGCCGTCGGCGATGCCGACGGTGGACTCCCAGAAGCTGCGGGTGCCGGAGCCGGCCTGCGGCAGCAGCGGGCGGATCGAGTAGTTCGGGGCGGTGCCGACGTAGCCGGGGTCGCAGGTGTAGATGGCGTGCAGGTCGGCGACGCTCAGGTCGAGCGGCACCGAGCTGCCCGCGCTGACGGCGTAGGTGACGCCGTCCACCGCGAACGGGACGTAGGTCAGGCCCGGGGTGGCGGCGGCCAGGTTGAGGCTGGAGGAGCGGGAGAAGTCCAGGCAGCCGTTGCCCTTGTTGAGCTCGTTCAGCAGGGCGGTGCGGCCCGCGCCGGAGCCGTTCGGGCGGGCCAGGTTCTGGCAGGCCGCGGCGGCCTTGGTGTTGATGGTGGCCGAGCCGACGGCGTCGTACGAGCCGATGACCTTCTGGCCGTTCACGGTGACGACGTTGGCGAGCGCGTTCATCACGCCCTGGGTGGTGTCCGAGCCGACGCCGGACAACGGGCGGACGGCGCCCGGGTCGGCCTGGGCGGTACCGGTGCCGGCCACCAGCAGGCCGAGGCCGGCCGCGACGGTGACGCACTTGGCGAGCTGGCGCTTGTCGATGAGCTTCATCTGGTCGGTTCCCCTTGGAGAGTTGGCGGGAGCGAGTGGTGCGAAGGCGGGTGGAGCGCGTGGAGCTGGTGGAGCGGGTGTTTCCGGGCACGGCCGATGGGCCCGTCGGCCGGGTGGCTCGGGTTCGCCTCCGGTCCCGGCGCACGGCGGTGCGGCGCGCGGGCGGTGGTGGAGCGCGGGCGGTGGTGGAGCGGCGGAAGGAACGAGAAGGCTGCGGTGGTTCAGGGGCGGCGTCGGCGCAGCAGCCTGGGCACGAAGATCCCGCCGGCGCCGGCCAGCAGGCCCGCCACCAGGACGCCGAGCAGCAGGTAGCGCAGCGACCCGACGTCGGTGCGGGCGGTGCGGCCCGCCGGGGCGGCGGCGACCGTCGGCGCGAGCGTGACGACGGTGTGGGCGGGCGCGGGGGTCTCGGGTGCGGGCGCGGGGGGCTCCGGGCGGTCGGCGGTGGCGGGCCGGCGGGTCGGTGCGGCGGGCGCGGGCCCGTCGGCCGGCTCCTCGGCGGCGGTCTCGGGCTTGCCGGCGCTGCCCTCGATGCGCTGCGCGACGGCCAGTGTCCTGGCCCGCATGGCGGCGGGCAACTGGACGTATCCGGCCGGTAGTTCACCGATCGCGATGCCGGGCTGCTGGCCCGGGCCGACGGCGTAGCGCAGCAGGTCGGCGTAGGCCTTGCCGTCGCCGGCCGTGAGTGCGGACGGCACGGTGGCGGCGTAGGTGATGGCGGTGAGCGGGTAGCCGCCGGGGGTCTTCACCGCCGGGTCGACCACCTGCACCCCCGGGGCGCCGCCGTCGGTGGCGGCGGCCGCCGCGGCGAGCAGGGTGGAGTCGGTGGCGGCGGTGAACTCCCCTGCGGCGTTGCGCAGTTTGGCGGTGGACAGGCCGTAGCGGGCGGCCTGGGCGGTGGTGGTGAGGGCGAGCACCCCGCGCAGCCCCTGCGGCTGCGGGACGGCCTTCTTGAGCGACGGCGGGAGGCTGGAGGGGTCCCACTCGGTGCGGGCGAGGGTGTCGCCGCGGGCGGCGGCCCGGGCGGCGTCGCGCATGCTGCCGCCGTAGGGGTGGCCGTCGAAGTTGCACCAGTCGGGCCGCTCGTCCTCCTTGTCGAACTTCTTGCAGTAGTCGTCGGCCTTGGCGTAGCCGGAGCGGGGCAGTTCGGGCCGGCCGTCGCCGAGGTAGGCGGTGTTGATCGAGTGGTGCCAGACCGGGTCGGGCGTACCGTCCAGGAAGGCCTTGGCGTCCGGGTCGGCGAGCAGCCACTGCCAGACCGTCCGGGTGAGGTCGCCGTCGGCGGAGGGCACCAGCAGGTCGGCGATCCCGATCGGGAACGAGAGCCCCGCGAACTGCGGGTTGATCTGCAGGAACTCCGGGTCGGTGACCAGGTCGCGGGGGTTGCCCGGCGGGACGTGGGGGTCTCCGGGGTTGACCGCGTAGCGGTAGCTCTGGGTGAGCAGCTTGGCGATCAGCCGGGGGGTGAGGTTCATCTCCTGGATCCGCTGGCCGTCCTGCTTGGCGCGGTCGGGCGGGGTCAGCGAGTTGGACTGGCTCTCGATGTCGAAGGCCAGTACCAGGCCGGAGAGGCCGAGCGGGGCGTACACGGGGGTGCGGCCGTCGGCCTGGTCGGCGGGGGCCAGCGGTGCGCCGACGAAGACCAGGCCCGGGTTGCCGCGGGTCAGCCGGAGCCGGGCCAGGTCGTCGGTGGCCTGGCCGAAGTTGAAGATCCGGCCGGCCTGCCGGCAGACCGCCGGCTGCCAGCGCCAGATCATCTCGGCCGCGAACTCGGTTCCTACCGTGGGCAGTTCGGGGCTGCCCAGCGGGCAGGACAGTCCGACCGGCTCGAACCTGAGCGGCACGACCAGCCGGTGGCTCCAGTTGGTGGCCGACAGCGGTGAGGACTGCAGCCGGGCGGACGGGCCGGCCAGCGCGGAGCCGTCCACCTCGGTGGAGCCGCGCGGGACGATCACCAGCCAGCAGCGGCGGCCCTCGGTGAAGGGCCCCGGCTGGTCCTTGGGGGTGTTGCCGCAGCCGAGGCCGGGTGCCTCGGCGCCGGTCTGGACCTCGAAGTAGACCTGTCCGGTGCCGTCGGAGCGGGTCGGTGCGAAGGGCACCTCGTTGGTGGACTGGATGTTGTAGAACTGGCTGCTGCCGCCGGTCTCGGCGGGGTCCCCGGTGACCGGACGGAACGGCGCGTAGACGTTCAGGCCGGGCCCGGCGGGCTTGAGCGGTTCGGCGGGGTCGACCAGGACGCGCCCGGGGTTGAGCTGGCGGCTCGGCACGAAGTCGCCGCCGCGGTTGTCGCCCTTGGTGGCGCCGTACTGGCACTGCTCGCGGTCCGGGCCGGTGTCCGCGTCGCCCCAGCACTGCATCAGGGTCAGGTAGTTCTGGCCGAAGACCAGCGGGCTGGGCTGGGTCTGCCGGCCGCCCTGCCAGGTGACCGAGACCACCTGGTTGACCAGGTGGGTGGTCTGGCTGACCGTCACCTGGAGTCCGGCGAACTCGCCGGTCCCGGTCACCGTCGCGCCGTCGGCGGGCGCCGCGGCCGCGGAGGCTGCGGCCCGGGCCGCCGGTGTGCCGGCGGCAGCGGTGCCGGCCGGGGAGCTCCCGGCGGCGGCCGGGGCGGCCGGGGCCGCGGCGGGCGCCTGGTCGATGCCGACCGGTGCGCCCATCGGGTCCACCGGGATCTGCGGGGTGGCCGCGGCGCCGGCCGCCACCGCGGCGGGCGGCGGGCCGGGGTCGACGGAGAGCGCGGCGCCGGCCGCGGTGGCGAGGACCAGGGTGAGGACGGCCGCGGTGCGCAGCGCCCGCAGCGCGGTCCGGGATCCGGCGGTCATCTCTCCCCCTCGGAGCCGTCGGCGGCGGCGCGGCGGGCCGAGCGGCCGGCGATCACCGGCGGGAGCACGATCACCGCGCCGAGCAGCAGGCCGGCCAGCACCATCAGGGTGTGCCGCAGCCCGGTTCCGGCGACGCCGGACAGCGCCACCGCGTCGGCGGTGTAGCGCTGTCCGCCACCGCCACCGCCGTCACCGCCTGCCGCGCCGTCGCCGCTCTGGTCCCCGGCCGCGGTGTCCGCGCCGGTGGGGGCCCCGGAGCCGCCACCGGAGGCGGCGGCCGCTGCGCCGGTGGGGGCACCGGTCCCGGTCCCGGCCTTGCCGGGGTCGGCGCCGGCGGCGCCCGCACCGCCCTTGCTGACCGGGGTGACGGTCTTGTTGCCGCCGGTGCCGGTGGCGCACTGGGCGGCGGAGCCCTTCTTGTCGCAGTCCTTGGGCTGGTCGGCGCTGTCGGCGTACGGGTTGGCGCCGTTCTTGCCGAAGGTCGGGTTGTTGCACTTCGCGGCGTCGAAGGCGCGGCCCTCGCTGCCCGGGATCTTGGCGAGCTGTTCGAAGCCGGACTTCACCAGGTCCTGGGTGAGCGGGGAGTAGCCGCCGCCGTCGGCCTGCTGCTGGCCGTCGCACAGGAAGTAGTAGCCGAACGCGCCGAGGGTGCGGCCCTTGTCCTTGGTGAAGCTGTCCCTGAGCTCGGTGGTGTGCACCACCATGTAGCTGTAGCTGGACAGCGGGTAGGCGGCCGGCTCGGGGGCGTCGTACACGCCGTCGAGCTGCTGGGTGAGGTCGCCGGGGTTGATCTGGACGTGCTTGAGCGCGACCGAGACGTTCTTGCCGGCCGGCTCCACGTAGTAGCCCGCCGAGTTGAGCAGTTTGACCACCGGGAAGTGGCTGTTGAGCGCGTAGGAGTACTCGACGTAGGTGATGGTGCCGTCGTTGCGGTCGTTGGCGACGGTCTTGGAGACCGCGTCGGAGCTGCCGAGCGCGGGCCAGCTGGAACCCTCCAGCCGGGGGAACCAGGAGGTCATCGCGCAGGGCGCCTTGCGCGGCGTCTTCACGCAGTAGTCGTCCCAGATCGACTTGTACTTCTTGGCGAACCAGGAGGTGAGCTGGGCGGTGGTGCCGGAGCCGTCCGAGCGGACCACCGGGCGCACCGGCGTCTCCGGCAGCCGCAGGCTGGGGTTCTCGGCCTGCACGGCGGGGTCGTTCCACTTGGTGATCTGGCCGGTGAAGAGCTTGGCCACGGTCTCGCCGGACAGCCGCAGGTTGGTGACCCGGTTGCCGCCGATCTTCAGGTTGTACATGAACGAGGTACCGCCGGCCACGATCGGCAGGTAGGCGATCGGCCAGGGCGGGGGCGCGTCGACCTGCCCCTGGTCGGTGAGGTTGTACGGGATCTCGGTGACGGCGAAGTCGGTGCTGCCGTTCTTGAACTGGTTGCGGCCGAAGGTGGAGCCGCCCGGGTCGAAGTCGATGGTCATGCCGTACTGCTTGACGTTGCTGATCCACTGGTCGACCGCGTTGAAGCTCCAGGTCGAGCCGGCGCCGCCGATCCGGCGGTAGTCGTCGGCCCGGGCGCCGGGCGCGCCGAGGGCCAGCGCGGATCCGAACACCGCCAGCGCGGCGAGCAGGGTGAGGGTGCGGGAGAGCGCTCGGCGCAGCACGGGGACCTTCCGGGCGGTTCGGTTCTGACGCTGGTTCTGGTTCTCGGCCTGCGCCCCGGCCTGGGCCTGGGGCTGGGCCGGATGGTGTCCGGGGGCGGCAGTGGGCCGCTGCATCCGGCGGACGTCGTCCGCGGAGCGCAGCATCCGGCGTTCCTGCTGGCGCCGGGTCAGCTCGCCCGGTCCGCGCCCGCCGACCGCACGGGCCAGCAGGAACAGCGCCAGCACCAGGGCGAGCAGCACCGCCGCGGCGCCGAAGGCCCGGGCGACGTGCAGTTCGGAGGGGAACTTCACCAGCGTGAAGGCCATCAGCGGCAGCGAGGCCTGCGGGCTGGAGAACGGGTCGAAGTTGAGCAGCTTGGTGTAACCGGAGCAGAGCAGGACCGGTGAGGTCTCGCCGATGCCGCGGGCGGCCGCCAGGATCACCGCGGTGGCCAGGCCCGAGCGGGCGCTCGGCAGGGTGACCGTCCAGACGGTCCGCCAGCGGCTGGCCCCGAGCGCGTACGAGGCCTCCTTCAGCGAGGCCGGCACCAGCCGGAGCACCACGTCGGAGGCGCGGATCAGGATCGGCAGCATCATCACCGACAGCGCGACGCTGGCTGCGAAGCCGGACCTGCTCTGCCCGAGGCCGATCACCAGCACCGCGTAGACGAACAGCCCGGCCAGGATGGACGGCAGCGCGGTCATCGCCTCGACCAGGGTCCGCACCAGCCGGCTGAACCGGCCCGGCACCTCGCCGAGGAAGACCGCGCAGCTGATGCCGAGCGGGATGGTGATGCTCAGTCCGATGGCGATCTGGGTGAGGGTGCCGACGATGGCGTGCAGCGCCCCGCCCTTGTCCAGCGGGTCGGCGGGCCCGGCGGCGGAGAGGTCCTGGGTGAAGAAGTTGGGGTGCGCCAGCGCGGTCCGGCCGTGCCAGAAGACGTAGCTCACCGTCCACACCAGCACGCCGAGCAGCAGCAGCGCGATGCTCTGCACGACGACCGCGGCCAGCCGGTCGCGGACCGCCATCCGGCCCTCGTCGCGGGAGACCAGCGCGTACAGGCCGAGGAAGCAGAGCCAGGCGCAGACCGCGAACCCGATCACGCCACTGAGCGGGGCGATCCAGTGGAACAGCAGCGCGGTGACCGCGAGGGCGCCGGCCAGGCTGGACCACAGCGCCCAGGTGTCTGCTCCGCGGCGGCCCCCGGTGCGGCGCCGGGGCGGGTCGCTCCCGGCGGCGGGCGCCGCCACCACGGTGGTGGTGGGCCCGGCGGTGGTGGTGGGCGCGGCGGTGGTGGTGGGCGCGGTGGTGGTCATGAGCTGGCTCCCGAACGGCTGCGCGCCACCACCGCGGCCGCGGCGAAGTTGACGACCAGGGTGAGCAGGAAGAGCGCGAGGCCGGCCGCCATCAGGGCGGAGATGGCGAACGGCGAGGAGTCCCCGTAGCGCAGCGCGATCATCGGGGCGACCGCGCTGCCGCCGGTCTGCAGGATGTGCGGCTGGATCTCGAACTGCATGGAGAGGATCAGGTAGACCGAGATGGTCTCGCCGAGCGCCCGCCCGAGGCCGAGCATGGTGCCGCCGATGATGCCGCCGCGGCCGAAGGGCAGCACCACCGAGCGGATCATGCCCCAGCGGGTGGAGCCCAGCGCGTACGCGCCCTCGCGCTCGCCGGCCGGTGCCTGGTCGAAGACCTCCCGCATGATCGAGCACATGATCGGCGTAATCATGAAGGCGACCACGATGCCGGCCATCAGGCTGGAGGCGGTGAAGATGACCGGCGGGTTGAGCGGGTCGTCGAGGTCGATCCCGCGGGTGCGGAACAGCGGGAACCAGCCGACGTAGGTCGCCAGCCAGCGGGCCACCCCGGCGAGTTGGTACTGGAGCAGGACGAAGCCCCAGACGCCGTAGACCACGCTGGGCACCGCGGCCATCAGGTCGACCAGGCCGATCAGCAGCCGCTTGGCGCGCCGCGGCGCGTACTCGCTGATGTACAGCGCGCAGCCGAGCGCCAGCGGCATCGCCAGGACCACCGCGATCCCGCCGATCAGTACGGTGCCGATCAGCACCGCGGCGATGCCGAAGTGTCCGTGGCCGGCGTCCGGGTTCCAGTCCGTGGTGGTGAGGAAGGACCAGCCGGCCACCCGCAGTGCCTGGACCGCGCGGACGGCGAGGTAGCCGCCGACGGCCAGCATCACCAGCAGGACCAGGGCTCCGCTGCCGCGTGCCCAGAGCAGGAACACCCGGTCGGCCAGGCCCGGGTTGACGGTCAGCGGGCGGGCGGCGGCCGCCCCGGCCGGTTCGGCGGCGGTGCCGGCGGGCGCGCTCACACCAGGCTCCGCAGGGCGCCGCGCGGCTGCGGGACGGACCGGGCCGGCAGGGCCAGTGGCCTGGCCTGCTGCGGGCCGCCGGCCGCGGCGCTGAGCACACCGGCCAGGAACAGCCCGAGGTTGTACTGGCACTCGCGCTGGCGGCGGAACGCCCGGGTCGAGCAGGCCACCGGGACGTTCTCGAACTCCAGTCGCCAGCGCCAGAGCTGGCCGTGCTCGACGGTGCCGATGGTGGCCCGGAGCCGGTCCACCCGCTGCTGCAGCCGGGCGATCGAGGCCAGGCACGCGTCGGCGTCCCGGAAGGTCTCCTCGCTCTGCCCGAGGTGCCGGTTGTTGGCACCGAGCAGGCGCCACACCACGGCGTCACCCGTACGCACCCCGTGCGGGTGCACGGGTCTGCTGACAAGGAGGAATCGCGGCTGTCCCATGCCCGGTGTCGCCTTCCGAAGCGCTCAGTGGCCGGAAGAGACCGTCTCGACCCCGGGGGGATGAACGGATGCCGCGGCATGAACGCCGGACACGGAACCCGTGAACGGGTGGCGCGCCACTCCTCCACAAGTCGCGCACCACCCGTTCCAATCTGACGATACCTCAGGAGTGGTCGCGGGCCGCTGGACCGACGGTCGGTGGGCAACCGGAGGCGCTGTGGAACGCCTCGGAGGTACACGTCCCGGGCCGCCGCGGCCACCTCCGGAGGCCCCTTCCCCGGGGCCCCGGAGGCCCGTTCGGCGGCCGGTGGCCGGGCGGTGCCCGCCGGGGCCGTTCGGGGTCCGGAGCCGAACGGATCCGGCCAACCGCCCGCCGCGGGCGGCCCGCGGCGGGGTTTGCCTTCTGTTGGCACGGGCGCCCGGCCGGCCCGGCCCTCCCAACCGGAGACCAAGCGCGGGCGGCGGCCGCCGGACCGGCCCCCGGGCCGGTCAGCGCCCGGCGGGGAGCGCGGTGAGCTGACGGATCAGCAGGTCCACCCGGGCGTCGTGGTGCTGCGGTCGCAGCCGCCGGCCGGCCGCGAGGACGGCCAGGCCGTGCAGGGCGCCCCAGAGCACTTCGGCGAAGGTCTCCGGGTCGCCGCCGCGGGCGGCTGCGAGCGGCCCGACCACGGCGGCGAACTCGCCGAAGGCGGCCTTCAGCGGGGCGGGCGAGTCCTCGGTGCCGAATTCCAGGTCTGTCTCGTGGACGAACATCGCAGCGTAGAGCGCGGGCCGCTCCCGGGCGAAGCCGAGGTAGACGCCGGCCAGTGCGCGCAGCGCCTCGGCGGGGTCGGACAGGCCCGCCCGGGCCGCACGCAGGGCGGCGGCGAGCTCCTCGAAGCCCTCGACGGCGACCGCGGCCACGATCGCGTCCCGGGACGCGAAGTGGCTGTAGAGGACGGGCTGGCTGTACTCGACGGCTTCGGACAGCCGGCGCGTGGTCACCGCGCCCCAGCCCTCCGCCTCGGCCAGCTCCCGCGCGGCTCGAATGATCAACAGGTGGCGTTCCGCCCGTTCGCGCTCCCGGCGCTGCTGTACGGCCATGGTCGGATCCTAGCACCGCTAGACATTCGAGCAGGGATAGTCCTAGCATCGATCTCAGACCTAGCAACGCTAGGAAGCCAGTCGGCGCCGCCGGGCACCGGCACGTCCTCAGGGGGAACCAGATGTCCAGGCAGCGCATCACCACCGTGCTGGCGGTCCTGACCGGCGCCACGGTCATCTTCTTCGGGCTCAACTTCCTGCTGAACCCGGCCGCGCCCGACGGCTTCGGCATCACCCCCTGGCCGCAGGGGAACGCCACCGGCTACTTCGTCGTCAAGGGCGTGCGGGACCTCGCGGTCGGCGGCACGGTCCTGGTCCTGCTCGCGCTCGGGCAGCGCCGCGCGCTCGGCTGGGTGGTCCTGCTCGACGCCCTCGTCCCGCTCGGCGACGCGACCGCCGTCACCACGCACGGCGGCACCCTCGGCTTCGCGCTGGCCGTGCACGGCTCGGCCGCCTGCGTGGTGCTGCTGACGGCGGCCCTGCTGCTCACCGAGGGCCGGACGGCCCCGGCGCCCGCCGCCCGGGCCTGAGCGCCCCGCAGGGCCGCTCTGGCCCCGGGAACGCCGAAGGCCGGCCGGACGCGATGTCCGGCCGGCCCCGTCGTGCGCCGGCCCGGTCAGAAACCGAGCTTGCGCAGCTGCTTCGGGTCCCGCTGCCAGTCCTTGGCCACCTTGACGTGCAGGTCCAGGTAGACCGGTGTGCCGAGGAGCGCCTCGATGTGCTTGCGGGCGGTGGTGCCGACGTGCTTGAGCCGGGCGCCCTTGGCGCCGATCACGATGGCCTTCTGGCTCTGCCGCTCGATGTAGACGTTGGCGTGGATGTCCAGCAGCGGCCGGTCGGCGGGGCGTCCCTCGCGGGGGATCATCTCCTCGACCACCACGGCCAGCGAGTGCGGCAGCTCGTCGCGCACGCCCTCCAGCGCGGCCTCGCGGATCAGCTCGGCGACCATGATCTGCTCGGGCTCGTCGGTGAGGTCGCCGTCCGGGTACAGCGGCGGGCCGGCCGGCAGCAGCTTGGTGAGCAGCTCGCCCACCAGCTCGACCTGCTGGTCGCCGACGGCGGACACCGGGATGATCTCGGCCCACTCGATGCCGAGCTCGAGGCCCAGCTGGTGGATCGCGATCAGCTGCTCGGCCAGCTTCTTGGAGTCGACCAGGTCGGTCTTGGTGACGATGGCGACCTTGGGGGTCTTCTTGACCTCGGCGAGTTCCTTGGCGATGAACTTGTCACCGGGGCCGAGCTTCTGGTCGGCGGGCAGGCAGAAGCCGATCACGTCGACCTCGGCCCAGGTCGAGCGGACCAGGTCGTTGAGGCGCTCGCCGAGCAGCGTGCGGGGCTTGTGCAGGCCGGGTGTGTCCACCAGGACCAGCTGGGAGTCCGGGCGGTGCACGATGCCGCGCACGGTGTGGCGGGTGGTCTGCGGGCGGTCGGAGGTGATCGCGACCTTCGTCCCGACCAGCGCGTTGGTCAGGGTCGACTTTCCCGCGTTGGGACGGCCGACGAAGCACGCGAACCCGGAGCGGTACGGGGATGAAGGGGCACTCATGCCGACCATTCTCCCTGATCACCACGGGGTGGACGGACCAGCCCGGCTCAACCGGTCTTCTTGCCGCCTCCGGGCGAGGTCAGCGCACCGATCAGGACGAGCAGCAGCAGCACCAGCGAGCCGATCAGCCAGTACGGCGACCCGGTCTCCTTCCAGCGGCCGAACCCCATCACGGTCAGCAGCAGACCGGCGAAGAACGCCAGCACCCCCATGGTCCCCTCCCCGGGCAGTCCGCGGTCACACTATCGGTCCGCGCGGCCCGGGTGCCCCGGCCGGGGCACCCGGGCCAGGACGGTTCAGCGGGCCTCGGCCCGGACCCGCAGCGTCCCGTCCGGGCCGGCCAGCAGCACCGGGGTGCCGGCCCCGCCCAGGTCCCGGACGGCCGCGAGGTCGGCCTCGGCGGGCGTGTCCGCGGCGGTGACCACGGCGGCCGCCTCCAGGCCCTTGGCGCCGCTGGCCACGGCCATCGCCACGGCGGTCTGCAGGGCGCTCAGCCGCAGCGACTCCAGCGCGACGGTGCCGGCCACGTAGGTCCGGCCGGTCTCGTCACGTACCGCGGCCCCCTCCGCCACGCCGTTGCGGGCGCGGGCGGAGCGGGCCAGCGTGATGATCTTCTTGTCCTCGGGGTCCAGCCCGGTCAGCTCACTCATGAGGCCTGAGCATAGGCGGCGGGCCGCCCGCGCCGTCCGGGGTGTCTCAGTGGCCGGTCGGCCGGGGGTCGCCGGGCCGCATCACCTTTACCAGGGCTGGCGGGCCGTTGGGCAGCGTCTCGGGCTTGCTGTGCCGCTGCTTCCAGTACGGGTTGTCCTGCGGGAGGTGGCTGCTGACCCTGCCGTACATGCCGAAGGTCAGCACCACGAAGCCGAACACGAAGCTGAAGATCACGTTGGGGATCCGGAACGCCAGCCGGTTGGCGCTGCTGTCCAGCACCATCAGGCCGACGAAACCGGCCAGGATGAAGAGCACTCCCATGATCATGTTGATGGTGGAGGCGATGTTGCCGCCGATCACCGCCCCGGCGATCAGGATCACGCCGGCGATGATGGAGATCACGCTCAGGGTGCCGTTGCTCGACAGCCCGATGACCTCCTTGCCCTGGGTGTCGAGGAAGCTCGGGTGGTCCAGCAGCCCGAGGATGCCGAAGACCAGCAGGAACACCCCGCCGAGTCCGGCGCCGACCCGGTACACCTGGCCGAGCCGGTGGTCGACGGGCAGTTCGTCCTGCAGTTTCATGGAGACCTCCTGGCCTGGGGTCTAACCGTGTTCGGCGCCGTGGAACGGCACCTCGTGCAGATACAGGGACCCGCACTGCTGGCAGATGCGCAGGCCCGTCCCCCATGCCGTCTCCGGCTTGCTCTCGGCCCCGGGGTCGACCGGGGCGCCGCACATGGCCATGGTGGGTTCGCCGGTCCGGACGACGTGCCACTTGAGCACGGCACCGGACGGACCCTCGGGCCCGTACTCCGCACGCAACTGATGTGCCATGACTTCATCGTCGGGAGCGTTCGGAGCCCCGGTCAAACGGACCGTGGCTTCGTACGAGGACGAAACGGCCCGCGGGGTGGCACCCCACGGGCCGTTTCGTCCTGGCCGGGTCAGTCGCCGTCCGGGTCCTCGCCCTCGTCCGCCGTACGGACCGGGGCCGCCACCACGGTGCCGATCCGGTTGCGGCGGCCGGCCGAGCTCTCGGCGGTCAGCCGGATCGCGGTCAGGTCGGTCACCGACTCGTCCGGGACCGGGATCTCGCAGGAGGACCCGGGGATCGGCACCCGGCCGAGCCGCTTGCCCAGCAGGCCGCCGACGGTCTCCACGTCCTCGTCGGCCAGCTCGATCCCGAACAGCTCGCCCAGGTCCTCGACCAGCAGCCGGGCGGTGATCCGGTACGAGCCGTCGCCGAGGTCCTCGACCGGGGCGATCTCCCGGTCGTACTCGTCGGTGATCTCGCCGACGATCTCCTCCAGGATGTCCTCGATGGTGACCAGGCCGGCGGTGCCGCCGTACTCGTCGATCACGATCGCCACGTGCGAGCGCATCTGCTGCATCTCGCGCAGCAGGTCGGCCGCGGGCTTGGAGTCCGGGACGAACACCGCTGGGCGCATCACCGAGCCGACCGGCTCGGACTCGGAGTCCCGGTTGATGTGGGTGCGCCGGACCAGGTCCTTGAGGTACACGATGCCGACCACGTCGTCCTCGTTGTCACCGACCACCGGGATCCGGGAGAAGCCGGAACGCAGCGCCAGGGTCAGGGTCTGCCGGACCGTCTTGTGCCGCTCGATCATCACCAGGTCGGTGCGCGGCACCATCACCTCGCGGACGATGGTGTCGCCCAGCTCGAAGACCGAGTGCACCATCCGGCGCTCCTCGTCCTCGATCAGGTCGTCCTGCTCGGCCAGGTCGACCAGGGCGCGCAGTTCGGCCTCGGAGGCGAACGGGCCCTCCCGGTACCCCTTTCCCGGCGTCAGCGCGTTGCCGAGCAGGATCAGCAGCTTGGGGATCGGGCCGAGGATCCGGGCCAGCGGCAGCAGCACGAAGGTCGCCGCCGTGGCCGTGGTCAGCGGGTGCTGGCGGCCGATCGTGCGGGGCGAGACGCCGACCGCGACGAAGGACACCAGCACCATCACGCCGAACGCCACCAGGACGGCCTGCCAGGTGCTGTCGAAGGACCGGACGCAGACCACCGTGACCAGCACGGCGGCCGCCATCTCGGCGGCCACCCGGATCAGGGTGGCCAGGTTCAGGTAGCGGATGGTGTCGGAGGTCAGCACCAGCAGCCGGTCGGAGCCGCGCCGGCCGGCCCGGTGGGCCTCCTCCGCGCGGAACCGGGAGATCCGGGAGATCCCGGCCTCGGCGCAGGCGGCCAGCCAGCCGAGCACCACCAGCAGCAGAGCTCCGACCAGGAAGCTCGTACTCGCACCGCTCACAGACGGCCGGCCCTCAGTGGACGGTCGGCGCCGGGGAGAGCCCCGACAGTCCGCGACCGGCCCGCCAACCGTCCAGGATCCGCTTCTGGAGCGCGAACATCTCGCGCTCCTCCTCGGGCTCCTCGTGGTCGTAGCCGAGCACGTGCAGCACACCGTGGACGGTGAGCAGCTGCAGCTCGTCGTCCATGGCGTGCTTGGTGGGGGCGGCCAGGCCCTGCTGCTTCGCCACCTCCGGACAGAGCACGATGTCGCCGAGCAGGCCCTGCGGCAAGTCCTCGCCCTCCTTGCCGGGGCGCAGCTCGTCCATCGGGAAGGACATCACGTCGGTTGGGCCCGGCAGGTCCATCCACTGCACGTGCAGCTCGGCCATGGCCTCGCTGTCGACCAGGATCACGGAGAGCTCGGACTGCGGGTGGATCCGCATCTTGTCGAGGGCGTAGCGGGCGACGTCGAGGATGGCTTCCTCGTCGGCGTCCCACCCGGACTCGTTGGCGATGTCGATCGACATGGAGGGTTCGGTACTCAGCTTTCGGCGCGATGGGACTGCCGGGGCGCACGCGCGCCCCGACGCTGGACGGGTTTGGTGCGGGCGGTGCCGGCCTCGTCGGCCTCCTGCTGGGCGTCCCAGCGCTCGTAGGCGTCCACGATCCGGCCGACCAGCTTGTGCCGGACCACGTCGGTGCTGGTCAGCACCGAGAAGTGGATGTCCTGCACGTCGGCCAGGATCTCCTGGACGACCTTCAGGCCGCTGCGGGTGCCGCCGGGGAGGTCGATCTGGCTGGTGTCGCCGGTGACCACCACCCGGGAGTTGAAGCCCAGGCGGGTGAGGAACATCTTCATCTGCTCGGGCGAGGTGTTCTGGGCCTCGTCCAGGATGATGAAGGCGTCGTTCAGGGTGCGGCCGCGCATGTACGCGAGCGGGGCGACCTCGATGGTGCCGGCCGCCATCAGCCGCGGGATGGAGTCGGGGTCCATCATGTCGTGCAGCGCGTCGTACAGCGGGCGCAGGTAGGGGTCGATCTTCTCGTAGAGGGTGCCGGGCAGGAAGCCCAGCCGCTCCCCCGCCTCGACGGCCGGCCGGGTCAGGATGATCCGGTTGACCTCCTTGGCCTGCAGCGCCTGCACGGCCTTGGCCATCGCCAGGTAGGTCTTGCCGGTGCCCGCGGGGCCGAGGCCGAAGACGATGGTGTGCTTGTCGATCGCCTCGACGTAGCGCTGCTGGTTGAGCGTCTTGGGGCGGATGGTGCGGCCCCGGTTGGAGAGGATGTTCGCCGTGAAGACCTCGGACGGGGCCGGGTGGGCCGGGTCCTCGGCGGCCTTCCTGAGCATCGCGATGGAACGCTCCACGGCGTCCTCCGTCAGGGGTTGGCCGGTGCGCAGCACCAGCATCATCTCGCTGAAGAGCTGCTCGACGAGCTTGATCTCGGCCTGGTCGCCGGTGGCGGTGACCTCGTTGCCGCGGACGTGGATGTCGGCGTCGGGGAAGCCGCTCTCGATCACCCGCAGGAGCGAGTCGGCCGCCCCCAGCAGGGTGACCATCGGGTGCTTCTCCGGAATGACGATCCGGGTGCTGGCCGCGTCGGGACGGTGACCGTTGGTTCGGGTCTGCGGTGTGTCACTCATGGGTCGGCGCTGAGGCCTGCTCATCCCATCTGTCGAGTCGTGGTGCCGCGCGGGCTCTCCGGGTCACCAGGGTACGCCGCGCAGATGTTCGCTGCGGCGGCGCGGCACCCCGGGCGGCGCATCCGATGCTGGACCCGCGCGGCCGGTGAGGCGAATGGTTTTCCGGTCATCGCCGCGGCGGGACCGGCACCCTGGCGAGGTCCTCGGCGACCACGATCTCGCCGTCGAAGTGCGCGCGGGCCTCGGCGAGATGGCCGTCCAACGCCGGGTAGCGCTGCGAGAAGTGGGTGAGGACGAGGGTCCGGACCCCGGCCTCGGCGGCCACCCGGGCGGCCTGGGCGGCGGTCAGGTGGCCGTGCTCCTCGGCCAGCCGGGCGTCGGCGTCCAGGAAGGTCGCCTCGATCACCAGCAGGTCGGCGCCGTCGGCGAGCTCGTGGACCCCCGGGCACAGCCGGGTGTCCATCACGAACGCGAACCGCTGGCCCGGCCGGGCCTCGCTGACCTCGTCCAGGGTCACGGTGCGGCCGTCCTCCAGGGTGACCGAGCCCTCCTGCTGGAGCCGGCCGACCAGCGGGCCGCGCAGGCCGAGCGCGGCGAGCCGCGCGGGCACCAGCCGGCGCCCGTCCGGTTCGGTGAGCCGGTAGCCGAAGGAGTCCACCGGGTGCGAGAGCCGGACCGCGGAGAGCTCGAACGGCGCGCCGGGCGCGGACAGCGGGCCGGCCACCGGGATCGGGCGGGGCCGCAGCCGGGCGCTCTCGTGGTAGGCGGTCGCGTACCGCAGCCGGTCGAAGAACACCTGGCCGCTGGCGGGGTAGTAGACGTCCACCGGGTGCGGGACCCGGTCCAGGTTGATCCGCTGGATCACCCCGGCCAGGCCCAGCGAGTGGTCGCCGTGGAAGTGGGTGACGGCGATCCGGGTGATCCCGGTGGCCGACACCCCGGCGTGCAGCATCTGCCGCTGGGTGCCCTCGCCGGGGTCGAGGAGCAGGCCCTCGCCGTCCCAGCGGAGCAGGTAGCCGTTGTGGTTGCGGTGCCGGGTGGGCACCTGGCTGGCGGTGCCCAGGACGACGAGTTCGCGCTGTGACACCGGATCAGACCAGGCCCTCGCGCAGCGGCTCGCCGCCCAGCACGTGCACGTGGGCGTGGAACACGGTCTGGCCGGCGCCCGCACCGGTGTTGAAGATCAGCCGGTAGTCCGCGAGACCGTCGACGGCCGCGACCTCACCGGCCTCGGTGAGCAGCTCCGCGGCGACGGCGGGCTCGGCGGCGGCGAGCGCGGCGGCGTCCGGGTAGTGCACCGCGGGGATGACCAGGACGTGGGTGGGCGCCTGCGGGTGGATGTCCCGGAAGGCGACGGTGTCCGCGGTCCTGCGGACCACGGTGGCCGGGATCTCGCCCGCCACGATCTTGCAGAACACGCAGTCGGACTGCGGCTCGCCGGCCATCTCGCTCTCCTCGCGCTGATCGGTCGTCACCGGCCGGTGCCGGTGTCGGCGGCAGCCTAGCCGAGTCGGCGGCTCCGGGGCCGGGGCGGCCGGCGCGAGGGACCGGCCGCCGGGACCGGCCCGGATGTTTGAAGGCGTCTCAGCGGGCAGGCGACGGACGGCGCCGTCCCGTCCGCCGGCGCCAGGCGTCGAGGCCCCGGCCCGCTCCCCTCCCGGGGCCTCGACGCGTACCCGGCGACCGGCCGCCCCCGACCCGCCCCCGACCCCGACCGTGTCAGGAGGAGACCCGCATGCCGATCTGGACCGTCCTTCGCCCGCTGCTGGTGGCGGCCGCCGTGCCGGCCGCCGTGTTCGCCGTGGACCGGCTGCTGCTGCTGGCCGTCGCCCGGCTGTCGGCCGCCCGGCCCGGCGCCCGCCGCTGGCAGCTGCTGCGGCGCTGCCGGATACCCGCCCTGGTGACGGCGGTGGCCGCGCTGCTGCTCGGCGGCGAGCCGGCCGCCGGCCTCGGCGCGGCGGTGCGGCCGCCGGTCCGGCACGGCCTGCTGCTGGCGCTGCTGGTCAGCGCGGGCTGGCTGGCCGCGCGGACCGTCTCGCTGTTCATCGAGTCCGCGCTGACCCGGTACGCGGCCGGGCGGCGCGACCCCGGGCGGGTGCGCCGGGCGCGGACCCAGGCCGACCTGGTCGGCCGGATCTCGGACGTGGCCATCGCGGTGCTCACGCTGGCCGCCGCGCTGATGACCTTCCCGGCGGTCCGCGCGGTCGGTGCCAGCCTGCTCGCCTCGGCCGGGCTGCTCGGGCTGGTGGCGGGCGTCGCGGCGCAGTCCTCGCTGGCCAACCTGTTCGCCGGGATCCAGCTGGCCTTCGGCGACATGGTGCGGATCGGTGACGTCGTGGTGGTGGCCGGCGAGTGGGGCACGGTGGAGGAGATCACCCTCACCGCGGTGGTGATCGCCACCTGGGACCAGCGGCGGATCGTGATGCCGGTGTCGTACTTCGCCGGCAAGCCGTTCGAGAACTGGTCCCGGCGCGACCCCGGCATCACCGGCACCGTGCTGCTCCACCTCGACCACCGCACCCCCGTCGGCGAGCTGCGCACCGAGTTCGAGAAGCTGCTGGCCGACGACAGCCGCTGGGACGGCGCCGGCCGGGCGCTCCAGGTGGTCGACACCACCCCGAGCACCATCGTGGTCCGGGCGCTGATGACCGCGCCCGACGCCGAGCAGGCCTTCGAGCTGCGCTGCGCGGTCCGCGAGCACCTGGTCGCCTACCTGCGCGACCGGCACCCGTACGCGCTGCCCCGGATCACCGTCGGGCGGGCCGAGGCGGGCGGCCCCGGCGCGCACCACGACGCGGCGGAGCACGGGACGGCGGCGGTGCCTCACCCCGCTCCGGCGCGGTCCTTCGAGGCGTTCGAGAGGGCCGACGGGGCCGGGGACGGGGGCGGCGGACGGTAGCCGCCGGGCCGGCCCGGGCCGGCGTCCCCGGCGGCGTCCCCGGACTCCTTCGCCCGGGCCAGCCCGGCGTCGACCTCCAGGCCCAGCAGGATCGCGAGGTTGGTCAGCCACAGCCAGACCAGGAACACCATCACCCCGGCGAGCGCGCCGTACATCCGGCTGTAGGTGTCCACGTACGCCGCGTACAGCGCGAAACCGCCGGAGGCCGCCAGCCAGAGCGCCACCGCCAGCGCACTGCCCGGGGTGACCAGGCGCAGCCGCCGGGAGCGCAGGTCGGGGGCCGAGCGGTAGAGCACCGTGACCATCAGGGTGACCAGCAGCACCAGCGCGGGCCACTTCGCCACCGACCACAGGGTCAGGCCGAAGTCCCCGACGCCCAGGGCCCGGCCGGCCTGCGCGGCGAGCGGGCCGGTGAACACCACGATCGCCACGCCCGCCGCCAGCAGCACCACCAGGACGGCGGTCAGCGCCAGCCGTACGGGCGCCAGCAGCCACAGCGGCCGGCGCTCGCGGACGCCGTACGCGGTGTTGGCGGAGCGGATGAACGCGCCGACGTACCCGGAGGCCGACCAGAGCGCGCCGACCGCCCCGAGCGTCGCGAACACCCCGCCGGCCCCGGCGTTCTGCTGCACCTGGCCGACCCCGTCGCGCAGGACGTCGCCGGCCGGGCCGGGCGCCAGCCGGCGCAGCCCGTCCATCACCTGCCCGGTGGGCGACGGGCCCGCCAGGCCGAGCAGGCCGGTGAGCAGCAGCAGGCCGGGGAAGAGCGCCAGCACGCCGTAGTAGGTGAGCGCGGCCGCCCGGTCGAACAGTTCGTCACCGAGCAGTTCGCGGCCGGTGCGCCGCAGGACGGTGCGCCGGAGCGCGGCGGCCCGGCTGCGGGGTCGCTCGGCGGTGGGCGGCATGGTCGGTCTCCTCTGCGGCGGCGGGGTGGCGGTGGTCGTGGTTCAGGCGGCCCGGCTGCGGCGCTCGACGTGCTCCTTGAACTCCTGGAGGCAGCGGTGCACCTGGTGGGCGACGAACCCCAGCCGGTCGCCGATCAGGTCGATCACGCCGTGCGGGGTGTGGTCCAGCTGGAGCTGGATCCTGGTGCGGCCGGCGCCCAGGTCGTGGAAGGTGACCACGCCCGACTGCTCGGCGCCGTCCACCGAGCGCCAGGCGATCCGCTCCCCCGCGATCCGCTCGGTGATCTCGGCGTCGAACTCCCGCTGGACGCCGTCCACCCGGGCCACCCAGTGCACCGTACCGCTGGGGCCCGGCACCACCTCCTCGACCCCGCTCATGAACCGCGGGAACGCGGACACCCGGCACCACTGCTCGTAGACGGCCCCCACCGGCGCCGCCACCTCGATCGACTCCTCGGTCCTGGACATGGCTCCTCCTCGGCTCGCGCGATGCTCGTGTCGCGGCTCGTCTGCCCGCCCCGGGCCGCCGCACGCAGGCCCGCCGCCCGGTCGTGGACGATGCATCAACTCGACTTTAGATCCGGACAGTTGATCGACATGCTGCCGCTCCGGATCCGCTTGACCCGGGCGCCGCGGGGTACCCGCCAGGTGCCGGCGGCAGACCGCCGCGGCGAGGGGAGCGCGACCATGGCAAGAGCTACGACGGCACCCGGCGGCAGCGCCGGGGCCACCTCCGGACCCGCCGCCCGGACCGGCGGCGGGGAACCCTTCCTGCGCCGCCGCGGCCTGCTGCCCGGCCTGGTACGGGCGGCCGTGCTGGCACTCGCCCTGGCCGCCACGGTGGCCTTCGCGGTCGCACTGGCCCGGGTCACCCTGGTGCCCTCGCCCGCCTCCCGCGACCTGGTGCACGCCAACCTCCGCCCGGGCGCCACGCTGCGGGCCTACCTGGACCGGCCCGCGGTCCGCGCCGCCGCCCAGCAGGTGGGCGGGAACCTGCTGCTCGGGGTGCCGTTCGGGGTGCTGCTGCCGGTGCTGTTCCAGCGGCTGCGCGGCCCGTTCACGGTCACCGCGCTGACCGCCCTGGTCATGGTGACCGTGGAGGCCGCCCAGGCCGCGCTGGTGGTCGGCCGGGCCTTCGACATCGACGACGTCATCCTCAACACCACCGGTGCGCTGCTGGGCTGCCTGCTGCTCGGCCGGCGCCTCGGCCGCGCCCTGCACACCCGACGCGACTGAGCCGGCGCCCCGCCGGAGCAGTCCCCGAAGAAGCAGTCCCCGAAGAGAAAGCGATGCAGCAGATGGCACTCCTCAGACGCAGCCGGCCGGCCGGCTCCGGCGCCGCGGGCACTCCGGCCCCGGAGACCGCGGCGGACACCACCCCGGAGCCGGCACCCCGCCGCCGGGACGGCCGGCGCACCCCCTGGTACATCGGCCTGCCGGTGACCCTGGCCGCGATCCTCGCGGTCTTCCTCGCCGGGGCGCACCTGGGCCTGTTCCCCTCGATACCCAACCCCTTCGAGCGCCGGACGGTGGACCGCAGCCAGCCGGTACTGCTGCGCTCGATCCAGGACATGAAGCGGTTCACCGGCGCCCAGGGCAACTTCCAGGTCATCGTCGACCTCGACCACGAGGCCGCCTTCCTGCCGTCGGCGCTGCTCGGCAACCGGACCCTGTACGTGGCGGCCGGCACCGTGGACGCGTACGTCGACCTCAGCGCCCTCGACAAGGGTGCGGTGACCGTCTCCGCCGACCGCTCGACCGCCGCCGTGGTGGTGCCGCACGCCCAGCTCGCCCCGGCCGCGCTCGACGTCCGCCGGTCCTACGTCTATCTCCAGCAGCGCGGGTTCTTCGACCGGATCGGCGACTTCTTCAGCGGCAACCCCGGCAACCAGCAGCAGGTGGAGCTGCTCGCCACCCAGAAGATCGAGCAGGCCGCCAAGGACACCGAACTCACCCAGCGCGCCGAGCAGAGCACCCGGTCGATGCTCGAAGGACTGCTGCACTCGGCCGGGTTCACCACCGTGACGGTCACCACGGCCGCCTGACCCGGCTGACCCGTCCGGCCGCTACGGCCGGTACGGCCCGGGGCGCCCGCGGTCGACGGACCGTCACGAGCGCCCCGGGCCGTACCGGCCGGCTCTTGTTCTCGGGGTTCTCGGTTCTCGGGGTTCTCAGTTCTCGGCGAGCAGGGCGGTGCGCAGCTGGCCGAGGATGCGCTTGAGCATGCGGGAGATGTGCATCTGGGAGAAGCCGAGGAGTTCGCCGATCTCGGCCTGGGTGAGTTCGGCGCCGAAGCGCAGGGAGAGCACCTCGCGGTCGCGGTCGGACAGCGCGGCGAGGGCCGGCTTGAGGCTCTCGCGGTCGAGGACCAGGTCGTAGTCGCGTTCCTCGACGGCGAGGCGGTCGCCGAGGGTGGGGCCGTCCTCGGCGTCGCCGCCGGGGCCGAGGTCGAGCGAGCCGGCGGTCTGCGCGCGGGCGGCGACCACTCCCTCGCGGACCTCCTCCTCGCTCAGACCGAGGTGTTCGGCGAGTTCGGCGGTGGTGGGGGCGCGGTCGTGCAGCTGCTGCAGTGCGTCGGTGGCCCTCGCGAGGGCTATCCGCCGCTCCTGCAGCCGGCGGGGCACGTGCACCATCCAGCCGGTGTCGCGGAAGAACCGCTTGATCTCACCGGCGATGGTGGGGATCGCGAAGGTGGTGAACTCCACACCCTGCGCCGGGTCGAAGCGGTCGATCGCCTTGATCAGGCCGACCGTGCCGACCTGGATGATGTCCTCCATCGGCTCGCTGCGGGTGCGGTAGCG
>NZ_JBEZIR010000102.1:0-31719 GCF_040651175.1 Kitasatospora sp. NPDC048540 | reverse complement strand
TGGCCGTCGCCGGCCGGGTCGCCGACCAGCACGGCGTCCTCGGTGCGGTCGCCGGTGAGGTGGACGTACTCGCTGGCCGCCCGGAACGCGTACTCGGTGTCGTTGGCCCGCACCCGCAGGTGGCCGGCCGGGACGACCAGGCGCTCACCGGGGAAGGCGGCCGACAGCGCGGCGCGGCGGGCGGCCGCGTACCGGGCCTGGGCGACCGGCTCCAGGCCGCGCAGCTCGGTGTCGGCCCAGCCGGTCTTCATCGAGGCGGCGAGTTCGTCGGAGACCTCCGAGTAGAGCCCGTTCTTGCGGCCCTTGATCTCCTCCTCGGCGGTCTGGCCCTCCGGGTTGTCGGCCACCGCCGGGGTACGGTCCTCGGTCACGTACGTCGCCTCCTTGCGCGCGTGGTGCCGCCCCGGGCACCCCGGATCGCGGGGTGGTGGGCGGCCTTGGCTCCCATGGTACGGATGCCGGACCGATCACCCGTTCGGGAGGCGCAGGACGGCCGGAAGCCGCCCCCGGAGCCGGCCGCGGTCACTCGAAGCGGACCGCCAGCAGCACCAGGTCGTCGGTGGCGTCCTCGTCCGGGCCGTCACCGACCAGGGCCGACAGCAGGTGGGCGCAGAGCAGGTCCGGGTCGTGCCGCACGTCCCGGGGCGCGTCCGCGGCGGCCCGGCGCAGCGCGGCCTGCCCCGCGTGCAGGGTCGGACCGCAGCGCCGGGCCAGCCCCTCGGTGCAAAGCACCAGGACGTCCCCGCGTTCGGCGGTGAACTCCACCCCGGGCGCCTCCCAGCAACTGAGCATGCCGAGCGGCGCGGACAGCGAGGTCTCCACGAAGTCCGCGCCGTACCGGGTGACCAGCACCGGGGGGCAGTGCCCGGCGCCGGCCAGGCTGACCCGGCGCTCGACGGGGTCGACGCAGGCGTAGACGGCGGTGGCGGAGCGGGCCGGCTCGGTGGTCTTCAGCAGCAGTTCCAGGTCGCCGAGGACGGACACCGGGTCCTCGCCCTCCAGCACGGCGTACGCGCGCAGCGCCGCCCGGACCCGGCCCATCGCGGCGGCCGCGCCCGCCGCCGCCCCGGTGCCCGGGCCGTCCACCGACACACTGCCGACGGTGAGCCCGAGCGAGCCGTCCGGCAGCGCGATGGCGTCGTACCAGTCGCTCCCGCAGGAGTGCTCCAGCGTGGCCGGGTGGCAGCGGACCGCGAGCCGCACCCCGGGCACGGCCGGCAGGTGGTCGGGCAGCAGGCTGCGGCGCAGCGCCCGGGTGGCGCGCAGGGCCCGGTCGGTCTCCAGCTGGCGGGCCAGCAGCGGCGCGGCGAACTCGCAGTAGCGCTCGACCAGGTGGCGGCGCCGCTCGTCCGGGCAGGCGGGCTCGTCGTAGAACCAGACCGCCGCGGCGAGCGGGCCGTCCTGCTCGGTGGCCAGGGTCAGCGCGTAGCAGGCGCCGAGGCCGAGGGTGGCGGCGACCTCGCGGAACCTGGTGCCCACACCCGGGTCCTCGGCCAGGTCGCAGATCAGCAGCCGGCCGGTGTCGGAGGGGCGGCTGAGCAGTCCGGCGAACGGGCCGTGCTCGGCGGGGACGGTCTCCAGCGCACCGATCCCGGCCCGGTCCAGGCCCAGCCCGACCGGGCGGCCGGCCCCCCGGCCGACGGTGGTGACCAGCCCGCGTGGCGCCCCGAGCAGGGCCGCGCCGGAGGCGAGCACGGCGTCCAGGGCGGCGGTCAGCCCGCGGGCCTGCGCCAGCAGTTCGGTGTGCTCGTGCAGGCTGGTGAAATCGGACAGCCATCCGGCCAAACGGTCCTGCAGGCCGGCGGCGCCCTCGTCGGCGAAGACGGGCAGCAGCCGGTCCGGCGCCGTCCCGGGGCCGGCCGGCGCGGGGAACCCGGCGCCGGTGCCCGCCAGGGGCGAGCCGCTCGCGGTGGACTCGGTCGGCACCAGGTGGAGCGGCCGGGCATCGGTCATGTCGGAACTCCCCGCAAAGTGGTACGTGTCACGCAGGACCCCCGGCAACGCCCAGAACGACAGCTATCTCACTACTCGGCAACAATCCACCACTTGTACACAGGCCGATCGGGGCATGTCCAGAACTCCTGCGGGGCCCGCACCGCCGCCTTCCGGCCGCGGTCCGCCCGCCGCGGACCGCCGCCCGGACCGGGCCGGCGGTGCCCCCTCGGGCCGGCGGCCGCTCCGACGGCCCGTCAGGCGGCGGTCCGGATCGTATGCTCCGCACCCTCGGGCACCGGCCGGGCCGGGTTCGGCTCACTCGTACGGTGGAACCGCTCGGCGCGGGGAGGCGTCCATCCGGACGTATGAGGGATTCTCGTTCCAGCGGGCCGGTCGCACCGGCCCCGCCCCTCACCCAACCCAACCCTGGGTCACCTCGGCCGGGCCGTGCGGCAACCGCCGGCCGTCGCGCCGATCGACGGTCCCGAGCACCGTGGTCGCGGAAAGGAACGAGTGCCCATGCGTCGGACACGTCGACTGGAGCAGTGGCGGCGGGCCGGGTCGTGGCGGCCCACGGCCCGGTTGGAGCCCGGCTTCTGGCGGGACACCGCGTTCTGGCGGCCGGGCGGCCGCCGCCGGGTGCTGGCGGCCGCGCTCGCCGCGGCCGAACTCGGCTGGCCGGTGGTCCCGGGGGCCAGACCGGTGCGCGGCGCGGCCGGTCCGTGCGCCTGCGGGGACGTCTGCTGCCCGGTGCCCGGCGCCCACCCGCACGAGCCGGCCCTGCTCGCGGCCACCACCGATCCGCGGATGGTGCGCTGGTGGTGGGAGCGGCGCGCGCCCGGAGCGCCGGTCCTGGTGGCCACCGGGCGTACGGTCTGCGCGGTGAGCGTGCCCGCGTCGGCCGGTCCCCGGCTGCTCGCCTGGTTCGACCGGATCGGGGTCCCGCTCGGTCCGGTGCTCGCCACCCCGTCCCGGTACCTGCTGCTGGTCGCCCCGTACACCCTCGACGAGTTGGGCGGGCTGCTGGCGGAACGCGCCTGGGTGCCGGGCTCGTTGCGCTACCACGGGCCGGGCGGCTACCTGCTGCTGCCGCCGTCCCGCACCGGCGCCGGGCCGGTGCACTGGGTGCGTCCGCCGCGGGCCGGCGCCACCCGGCTCCCGCAAGTCGCGGCGATGCTCGGAGGATTGATCGCGGTCGCCACCACCGCGCCGGACGGCAGCCGGCTGCCGTTCTGAACGGGACCGTTCCTGCGGTGCGATGACGTACTGTCCGGAAAAACGAAAGGCCCGGCCGCTGGCGACGGGGGATGCACCAGCGACCGGACTGTTTAAAACAGTAACAAAGATCCGCGTGCGCGCCAATTTGTCCACGCGGACCGGGTCTTGGAAACTTCCGCGACCTGGTCCGATGTGCCTGAATTGTGACAGCCGTCACCGGCGGCGGCGATCCCCGGCCGCCGGTGCGCGCACTCCTGGCGTCAGTTCAGGGTGATCTGACGGTTCACCAGGTTGGCCCGGGAGCGGCGCTCCTCGGCGGTCAGCGGAGCGGTCTCGCGCAGCGCGGCGGCGAGCTTCTCGGCGAAGTCCGCGGCGGGCTTCTCGCAGTCGGCCGCGGTCATCTCCAGCGGCAGGTCCCAGACCGGCACGGTCAGCCCGTGCGCGCGGAACGAGCCGACCAGGCGGGTGTCCTCGCCCAGCGAGGACTCGCCCGCGGTGGACAGCCGGGCCAGCGCGTCCAGCAGCTGCTCCTCCGGCACCGTCATGACCCAGCGCAGGTGGTTCTTGTCCGGGGTGCCGCACCAGTACGCGGAGGCCACCGAGGTGAGCTTCTCGGTCGGGATCGCGGAGGCGTTGGCCCGCTCCAGCGAGGCCGCCACCTCACCCTCGGCCGCCTCGGAGTCCTCCAGCCAGAACTCGAAACCGCTGTGCACCACCGGGACGAACGGCGCCCCGGTGTCGAGCAGTTCCTGCAGCCGGCGGCCGCCCGGCACGGTCCGGCGGGACGGCACCGGGCTGCCCGGCGCGGTGGTCAGCGCCAGCTCCAGCGCGTCCGCGAGGTCCCGGCTCAGGTCGCCGGAGGAGGACTGGGTCTGCAGGCCCAGCAGGATCGAACCGTCCGGACGGCGCAGGGCCGGCCAGGCCAGCGGCAGCACGGTCGCCAGCGTCACCGACGGCACCTCGCCCTCGGCCTGCTCGGCCACCCCGGCGGCCAGCGTCAGCGGCACCGTCGCCGCGGGCACCAGCTCGCGCAGCGCCACCCAGTCCGCCTCGCCCGGCAGCCCCTCGAACGGGCGGTGCACCAGCTCCTGCACGGCGTGCGCGGCCTCCCGGCCGTGACAGGCCTTGTAACGGCGGCCCGAACCGCACGGGCACATCTCCCGGGCGCCGACGACCGGCACCTCGCCCGCGGTCACGGTGGTGGACTGGCTGCGCTGCGGCGACTTCTTGGCGGCCTTCTTGGCCATGGTGCGGCTCTCCCGGTGACGGCGACTCTTGCTCCGGGCAGCCTACTGAGAATTCCGGCGCATCCCCGCGTACCGCAGGCGGGTGACCCGTCCGGGTGGCCCGGGTCCGTGCGCCCGGGTACGGGGCCCGGACACTGCCGGGCCCCGCCGCGCGCCGATCCGACGAGATCCGCCGGACCGGCCCTACGCACTGCGGGCCTGCGGCCCGGTGCCGCCCGGCAGGACGGCCGCACCCGGTACGGGGCGGCGGCCGTCGGCCGGCAGCTCCGCCCAGACCGTCACCCGGCCGGGCGCGTGCCGGACGCCCCAGTCACTGGCCAGCTCGCCGACGATGTTCAGCCCGCGGCCGCCGCGGGCGGTCACCGAGGGCCGGGCCGGCAGCGGGCGGGTGACCGCGCCGCCGTCGGTGACCTCCAGGGTCAGCAGGCCGTCCGCGTGGGTCCGCCAGCGGACCAGCACCGCGCCGGGCTCCGGGTCGGTGTCGCCCTCGCCGGCCGGTTCCTGTCCGCCCGTACCGCGCCTGACGGCGGATCCGACCGCCACCAGCCGGTCCGCGAGCGCCTCCGCGTCCTCGTCGAGGCCGGGGGGGAGCACCAGCGGCCGGGCGTACCGGCAGGAATTGCTGAGCAGTTCGGAGAGGATCAGGACGGCGTCGTCAATCACCGATTCCGGTATCTCCAGATCGCCCAGATCCCGTCGCAACCGCCGCCGCGCCACGCCCACGCTCGCCGGACCGTGCGGCACCGCCAGGGTCGATGAAGCCGGACCGGCCTTCTCAGGCACAGAACGCGCCACCATCAACGCCACCCCCGGACCTCCTTCAGGCTTCTGCCGAGGGATGGATGCCCCCTGGGAATGCGTCGGAAACGAGCGTTCACCGATCCCTGACGGCCATTTCCGGCATCGCAACGCACGGTGCCCAAAAGATGATTAGATGCTCACGGTCTGTTGTGAAACAGGGTGGAAATACCCCGGTCCCGCACTTTGCGCCCCCTTCCGCGCCCCTTCACCCCCGCGCGCCCTAATGCCGCGGGAACCGTCGGGACCGAAGCGGCCGTCAGCGGCCCAACTGCTCCAGCACCTGGCGCGGACGGTTGGTGATCAGCGCCTCCACCCCGAGCCGCAGGCACAGTTCGACGTCGGCCGGCTCGTCCACCGTCCACACGTGCACCCGGTGCCCGGCCCGCCGCAGCGCCGGCACCAGCCCGGGATTGCGCCGCACCAGGTCGATGCCCGGGCCGGCGATCCGCGCCCCGCCCGGCAGCACCCCGGTCCGGCCCAGCAGCGGCAGCCGCCGCTCCAGCAGGTACACCGTCGGCACCGCGGGCGCGGCCCGGCGGACCCGGTGCAGCGCCAGCTCCGAGAAGCTCATGATCCGAACGCTCGGCCCGGCCGGGGCGGCCCCTTCCGCCTCCTCGGCCCGCCCGCCGTCGGCCGGTCCGGCGGGAAGCAGCCCGAACCGGTCCAGCGTCCGCAGCAGTTCGGCCTCCACCCGTCCCGCGTACCGGGTCGGGTGCTTGGTCTCGATCGCCAGCTCGATCGGCCGGCCGGCGTCGACCGCCAGCTCCAGCAGCTGCGCCAGGGTCAGCACCGAACTCGGCGTCGGCGACCCCGGCGACTTCCACGAGCCGAAGTCCAGCTCGCCCAGCTGAGCCAGCGTCATCGCCGACACCACGCCCCGGCCGTCCGAGGTCCGCCGCACCGTCCGGTCGTGCACGCAGACCAGCTCGCCGTCGGCGGTCAGCCGGACGTCGCACTCCAGGCCGTCCGCGCCCTCCTCGATCGCCAGCCGGTAGGCCTCGATCGTGTGCTCGGGCAGTGCGGCGGAGGAGCCGCGGTGGGCGATGACCTTGACCGCGCTGCGGTCGGAGGAGCCGGAGGAGGCGGCGGAGGAGCCGAGGTGCTGGGTGTCCACGACGGTCACCCTACGCGGGCCGAAAAGTCGGGAAGCCGCCGCCACGGGGAACGTGCGGTGAACAGCTCCCCGTGGCGGCGGCTCGCGGACTTCTCGGCCCGGCCGCCGGTCCGCCCGCGCTCGGGCCGCCCGGCTCGGGCCGTCCTGGCTCAGGCCGTCCGGCGCACCAGCGTGGTCGCCCAGGTGGCGAGCGCCGCCGCCAGGAAGCCGAACAGCGAGGCCGAGGTCCACGCCTGCGGGGTGAAGCCAACCGCGGACTGCAGGTCGGTCCAGAAGGCGGTCCACCGGCCGGCGTTCTGGGTCGGCGCCAGGAACTGGTAGACGGCGAAGCCCAGCACCCACGGCACCAGCATCACCAGCCGGGAGGGCGCGTCCTGGTCCAGGTTCCAGCCGTCGCGCCCGGCCCCCAGGAAGTAGTCGACCGCCAGCACCGCGAACAGCGGCACGAACACCGAGCCGATCAGACCGAGGAAGGCGTAGTACGAGTCGGTGAACTCGGTGATCTGCAGCGCCAGCACCGTCACCAGCACGCCGATCCCGCCGGTCAGCAGCCGGCGGTCGATCCGCGGCAGCAGGTTCTGCACCGACATCGCGGTCGAGTAGACGTTGGCGAACGACTGGTCGGTCTCCCGCACCACCAGCACCAGCAGGAACAGCCAGCCCGCCGTCACCCCGGTGAACGACTCGAAGATCCGGCTCGGGTCGCCCTCGGCCTGCAGCAGCGCGACCAGGCCCAGCACGTAGCACCACACCTGCGCCACCGAGTACCCGGAGAAGGTGCCCCAGAACGAGGCCGACGCGGTGCGCGAGTGCCGGGTGTAGTCGGCGGCCAGCGGAACGAACGAGATCGACACCGCGATGATGTAGTCCGTCGCGGTCAGGAAACCGGTCCAGTTGCCCGCCCCCGGGTCGGGGAAGCCCTGCCGGCCGAGCTGCACCGTCAGGTACACCATCGCCACCCCCACCGCGACGGCCACGTACTTGCGCAGCACCGCGATCGCGCCCAGCGGCCAGATCGTCAGCACCGTGGTGAGCGCACCGGCGAGCAGCACGAACAGCCAGCGCCAGCCCTGGGTGCCCGCCACCGCCTGGGCCCCGCCCGCGATGGTGATCAGCTCGAACACGCCCCAGCCGAGGCACTGCACGATGTTCAGCGCCGTCGGCAGGTACGACAGCCTGGTCCCGAACAGCCCGCGCAGCACCGCCATCGCGGGCGCGCCGGTCCGGGCACCGATCAGCGCGGCCACGCCCAGCATCGCGGTACCGATCACCGTGCCGGCCACGATCGCCGTCACCGACGCCGCGAACGACAGCTCGCTGCCGGCCGTCCCCAGCACCGTCGCGGCGCTGGAGAAGCCGATCAGGCTCACCCCGAGGTTGGCCCAGAGCGCGAACTGCGCCCGGAAGTCCAGCGTCCGCGGCGGCGCGGTGTCGAGGACCAGGGGGGCCTCGACGCGCTCCGCGACGGCGGTCGCGGAGTCGGAGGCAGGGGAAGGCGAAACAGCCGTCATGGCCGATACTCCCTACGCCGGCATTACCCGGACAGGTTCCGGCGGTCAGCGCTCCCTCGACCCGCCCCGCCGTGATACCCATGGCGTACGGTCGAACAGCGCACTCTCAGCCTGGTGGGTCCAAGCTCCCGCGTCGTTTCAGTTTGGAGCGCCAGGCTAACGGGCGCCGCCTCGAACGCCAAGGCCAGGGGGGACACTGTCCGCATCACGGAAGTTCCGAATCGCGGAAGTTCCGACGGCCGGGCACCCGTGGCAGCCACCGCGGCCCAGGGCCGTACCGCGGGCCGTCAGGACCACCTAAGCATTCTCATGACTTCTTCAGGGGGCTCCTTACGGCAACTGAATCAGCTATGCGAAAAACTATGGCCAAGTCCGTCAGCTATGGAGGTCGTCCGTGAGCACCGAACACGAGGGTGGGTCCACCGGGCCGCAGGAGGGTCAGTCCTCCGGCGTTCCAGAGGCGGGTGCTCCGACCACCGACCACACGTCGGCCGCCGCGCCGCAGCCGGTCGTCGAATCCGCTCCCACGCTCGCGCTGTCCAAGCAGGCCGACCCGCAGGAGCCCGCCGCCCCTGCCGCCCCCGGCTATCTCGACGCGCCGCCGCCGGTGATCCCCGCGGCCCCGGCCGCCCCGGCGTCCGGCTACCTCGACGCCCCGCCGCCGGCCGTCCCGCACAACCCGTACGCGCCGCCGCTGCCCGGCGCCGCGGAGCACCGCCCGGCCGAGCAGCAGCCGGTCACCCCCGAGCAGGCCGCGTTCGGCCAGGGCGCGCCCGGCCAGGGCAACCCGCCGGCCGGCGAGCCCGGCCACCACCCGTTCGGCGCCGGGCACCCGCTCGGCGGCTGGGGCACCCCGCCCGGCGGCACCGGCGGCCCGGGCGTGCCCGGCTACCCGTCCGAGTGGGGTGGCGGCAGTACGCCGCCCGGCCCCCGCAGGAAGCGCGGCTCGCTGATCGCCCTGGTCGCCGCGGCCGCCCTGGTGGCGGGCCTGGCCGGCGGCGCGATCGGTGCCTCGCTGACCGACGGCGGTGGCAACGGCAGCAGCGGGTCCAGCAGCCACACCAGCACCACCGTGACGGTCGGCGACAACAAGAAGGCCCTCGACCGGGCCCCCGACTCGGTGGCCGGCATCGCCGCCGCGGCCCTGCCCAGCACCGTCACCATCAAGGCGCAGGGCTCCAGCGAGTCCGGCACCGGCACCGGTTTCGTCTTCGACACCGAGGGCCACATCCTCACCAACAACCACGTGGTCGCCCCCGCGGCGAGCGGCGGCAAGCTGACGGTGAAGTTCTCCGACGGCTCCTCCTACCCGGCGTCCGTGGTCGGCCGCGCCCAGGGCTACGACGTGGCCGTGGTCAAGCTCGACAACCCGCCGAAGGACAAGCTCGTCCCGCTGCCGATCGGCGACTCCGACAAGACCGCGATCGGCGACGCCACCATCGCGATCGGCGCCCCGTACGGGCTCGAAGGCACCGTCACCACCGGCATCATCAGCGCCAAGGACCGTCCGGTCGCCTCCGGCGACGACATGGGCTCCCAGTCCTCGTACATGAACGCCCTGCAGACCGACGCCTCGATCAACCCGGGCAACTCCGGCGGCCCGCTGCTCAACGCCTCCGGCCAGGTCATCGGCATCAACTCGGCGATCCAGTCCAACACCGGCGGCTCCACCGGCCGGGCCGGCTCGATCGGCCTCGGCTTCGCGATCCCGATCAACCAGGCCAAGTGGGTCGCCGAGACCCTGATCAAGGACGGCACGCCGGTCTACGCGATCCTCGGTGTGCTGCGCAACGACGACTACAAGGGCGACGGCGCGCAGATCCCCAGCGCCGACGTCCGCGGCACCCCGGCCGTCACCCCCGGCGGCCCCGCCGACCAGGCCGGCCTCAAGCCGGGCGACGTGATCACCAAGCTCGGCGGCATCGCCATCGACAGCGGCCCCACCCTGGTCAGCGAGATCTGGACGCACAAGCCGGGCGAGAAGGTCGAGGTCGAGTACACCCGCGACGGCAAGACCGCCAAGACCACCATCACCCTCGGCGAGCGCAAGGGCGACAACTGACCCGGCACCGGAAACGGTGTGCACCGAACCCCGCCGGACCCGTTAGGCTGGCCTCCGCCTGGAGAGCTGCCCGAGCGGCCTAAGGGAACAGTCTTGAAAACTGTCGTGCGGTGACCCCGTACCGTGGGTTCGAATCCCACGCTCTCCGCCGCACAACGGCCCCTGACCGGTAGGAACGGTCAGGGGCCGTTGCCGTGCCCGGCACCGTTCCGGGGGCGTCCGGCGGTGGCGGGTTCCGCCGGGTGGGTGGCCGTGGGCCGACCCGCCGGTCCGTGGGGTGCGCGGACGCCGCCCGCGGCCGACAATCGTGCGCCCGGGCTGCCGCCGCCGATGCGGAGCCGGGGCACCGGCGAGGCGGAGAGGGCGGGCGGGCCGATGACTGCGACGGGCGGGGTACGGCGCCCCGGGCCGCGGCCCCGGCCGGGCGCGGCCGCCGGGCGGGTCTGGTACGCCGCCTACGCGTCGAACATGTCCCTCGCCCGGCTGAACTGCTACCTCGCCGGCGGCCGGCTGCCCGGCGGGGACCGTGACCACCCCGGCAGCCGGGACCGCCGCCCGCCCGCCGCGGACGTCCCGCTGCTGCTGCCGGGACGGCTGCACTTCGCGCTGGAGTCGTCGGTCTGGGGCGGCGGGATGGGCTTCTACGATCCCGGCGACGGCGACGGGGACGGGGACGACGATGGCGAGATGCCCGCCCGCGGCTACCTCCTGACGACCGGCCAGTTCCTCGACGTGCTGGCCCAGGAGCGGCGCCGCACCCCCGGCGACGGGCCGGACCCGGACCTGCGGGCGGTACTGGCCGACGGGCGGGCCCTGTTGGGCCCCGACCGGTACGAAACGGTGCTCTGCGTGGGCGGGTTGGCGGGTCGGCCGGTGCTGACGTTCACCGCCCCGTGGCGCCGCGCCGAGGCCCCGCTGAACGCGCCGACCGCCGCGTACCTGCGGGTCCTGGCCGCCGGGCTGCGCGAGGCGCACGGGTGGGACACGGCCAGGTCCGCGGCCTATCTGAGCAGCAGACCGGGCGCGGCCGGCGCCTGGAGCGCGGACGGCGTCGCCCGGGTGCTCGCGGCGTCCCGCCCGCTCGGCGAGTGACCGGCCCGCCCGCTCGGCGAACGGCCGGCCGGACCGGCTACCACTGGGCCCAGTCGATGTTCCAGCCGCTCAGGCCGTTGTCCGGGGCGAGCGCCTCCTTCTTGATCGAGCCGCGCACCTTCACCACGTCGCCGATCATCGAGTCCGCGTAGAACCTGCCCGCGGTGGAGTTCGGGTCGCCCGCCGCGGTGTCGACCAGGCCGATGCAGCCGTGGCTGATGTTGCTGCGGCCGACCGCCGGCCCCGCACTCGGGTTGCCGTGCACGTACGTGCCGGTGGCGGTGAGCCGCATCGCGTGCGGGTCGTCGGCGGTGTACGGCTTGCCTTTGAGGCCGGGCACGCCCTCGGACTTCATGTGTTCCATCAGGTGCATCTCGGAGATCACCATGGTCCCGTTCCAGGACGGGTTGTCGTCGGCGCCCGCGGTGATCGGGATGGCCTGGTCCGGCGAGCCGTCCTTCTTGACCACCATCCGGTGGGCGGCGGCGTCCACCTCGCTGATCTTGGAGCGGCCGATGGTGAACTGCTCGTCCCGGTCGGTGGCGCCGTACACCCCCGGCGAGAGCTCGACGTTCTTGGTCCGGAAGTGCACCTTCACGGTGGTGCCGGGCTTCCAGAAGGTCTCCGGGCGCAGGTCGAGCCGGTTGCCGGGGAACCAGTGGCCCTTGACCACGGTGCCGTCCGAGGCCTCGACCGTGACGGCCTTGGCGGCGGCGGCCCTGTCCTTCACCTCGCCCTTGAACTGCACCGAGACGATCATGCCGACGCCGAAGGTGTTCCCGGTGACCACGTTGTCGTCGGCGCCGATCGTCCGCTCGGGCGTCAGCGTGGTGAAGGCGCTGGTCGCGGTGGTGGTCAGACCGCCCGCGTCGGCGGCCTCGGCGCTCACCCGGTACGCAGTCCCGACGGCCAGCCCGTTCGCGGGCACCCAGCCGAGCCCGTCGGCGGCGAGGGTGCCGTCGACCGGCGTGCCGGTGGCGTCGGTGACGGTGACCTTGGTCAGCCTGCCGCCCGCCACCGAGACCTTGAGCGCCCCGGGGGCCACGTCGGTGGCGCCGTCCTTCGGCTCGATCGCCACCACCGCGGCCGAGGTCTTGGCGGCCGGCGCGGCGGAGGCCCCGCCGCCCGCACCGAGGGCCGCCGTTGCGCCGCCCGCCCCGCCCTTGCCGCCGCACCCGGTCACCAGCAGCGCCCCGCTCAGCATCGCCGCCGCCACCGCAGCCGCCGTCCGCCTGGTCATGCTTCCCCCTGTGTGTCCGTCCGTCCGGCGCCCGCCCGCGGGCGGGCCGCCCCGGTCGCTCGCGCTCCCGTACCCGTGGGCACCACCGGCCCCGCACCCATGCACGTCGTGGGGGGCCACGAGGGTGCGCCCGCCCTGCCGCTGTTGCCGAACGGTTACGCGGGGTGCGTGATTCCCGGACACCCACGGCCGGGACGGCCTTGCCCCCGCCTCCGGACGGGGGCAGAGTGCGGGGCGGGGGCAGCGAACGCCGCGGCCGGACGGGACGCCGAACGGGGCGGCCGGACGGGACCGCGGAGTGCCGCGGCCGGACCGGACAGGGACGCGAGAGGTGGAGGCCGCCGTGGGTGATCTGGTCGACCGGCTGATGCAGGGCCTGCCGCCGGAGGCGGTCGCGGTGGACCCGGACGTGGCCGCCGCCTACGCCCGCGACATGGCGGGGTTCTGCGCCGCCGGGGTCCCGGCGGTGGTGGTCTTCCCGCAGACCGTCGAGCAGGTGCAGCACGTGCTCCGGACGGCGACCGAGCTGCGGGTCCCGGTGGTGCCGCAGGGCGCCCGCACCGGCCTGTCCGGCGGCGCCAACGCCGTGGACGGCTGCATCGTCCTCTCGCTGGTCAAGATGGACCGCATCCTGGAGATCGACCCGGTCAACCGGCTCGCCGTGGTCGAACCAGGGGTGGTGAACGCGGTGCTGTCCCGGGCCGCCGGGGAGTACGGGCTGGCCTACCCGCCGGACCCGTCCAGCTGGGAGTCCTGCACCATCGGCGGCAACATCGCCACCGGCGCGGGCGGCCTGTGCTGCGTGAAGTACGGCGTGACCAGCGAGTACGTCCTCGGGCTGGACGTGGTGCTGGCGGACGGCCGGCTGCTGAGCACCGGCCGCCGGACCGCGAAGGGCGTCGCGGGCTACGACCTGACCCGGCTGCTGGTCGGATCCGAGGGGACGCTCGGGGTGGTGGTCCGCGCGGTGCTGGCGCTGCGCCCGGAGCCGGCTCCGCCGCTGGTGCTGGCCGCCGAGTTCGGCAGCACGGACGCGGCCTGTGCGGCGGTCTGCGAGGTGATGGCCCGGGGGTTCACGCCGTCGCTGATGGAGCTGATGGACGCGACCACCGTCCGGGCGGTCAACGAGATGGCGGCGATGGGGCTGCCGGCGACCACCAAGGCCCTGCTGCTGGTGGCCTTCGACGGCCCGGGGCAGGCGGCCGAACTGGCCGCGGTGGCCGAGCTCTGCCGGACCGCGGGGGCCACCGAGGTGGTGCCGGCCGAGGACCGGGCGGAGTCGGAACTCCTGCTGCAGGCCCGGAGGCTGGCGCTGCCCGCGCTGGACCGGCTGGGGACCACGATGATCGACGACGTGGCCGTGCCGCGCTCGCAGCTGGCGCGGATGCTGGCGGGGGTCGCGGAGATCGCCGAGCGGAGCGACCTGACCATCGGCGTGGTCTCGCACGCGGGTGACGGCAACACCCACCCGGTGGTGGTCTTCGACGCGTCGGACGAGCATGAGACGGCCAGGGCGGAGCGCTCGTTCGAGGAGATCATGGCCCTCGGCCTGGAACTCGGCGGCACGGTCACCGGCGAGCACGGCATCGGCCTGCTGAAGCGGGAGTGGCTGGCCCGGGAGTTGGGGCCGGTCGGCCTGGAGGTGCAGCGGCAGATCAGGTCGGTCTTCGATCCGCTCGGAATCCTGAATCCGGGTAAGACCCTCTGACGGTCATTCAAATGACCATCCTGCCTTACTCTTCGGATGCATCCGGAGTGGCCGGAAAGGGCTGAAGAAATGGCCTGGGTCGGCCGATCCGACCGAATCGGGGGCGTGCGGGCCGAATGTGCGCCCGGGGTGGTGCGATCGGTGTGCGACCGAGCTGCTGCGCGCCTGCCGGGCGGTGCCCGCAGGGCCCGGCCGTTCGGGCTAACTGCCAAGCCAGGGGCGGTGTGTCTGCCGACGAACGGCGTATTCCCGGTCTAAGCGACTGCGGCCCGATGTCACGCTAACGGGCGAAAAGGCCTGCCGGTGCTGGTGCTTTGTCGATTTGTTGCGGAAAGCTGTCTCTCGGCGTCGCAGCCCGCAGGTGTTCGTCTGGCCGCGAACTCCCGCACTTATCAACACAATTGCCGCCCCAGTGCGGGGCGGCGGGTTCTTGGAGGACTTCATGGCGCGCTCCCGTATCCGCACCACCCGATTGGCCGGACTGCTGGTCGCCGCTCCGCTCGCGGCGGGCCTGCTGCTGGCCGGCGGGGCCGGTACGGCCGTCGCCGACAACGGCGCACTGGCCGGCGACGGTTCCAACAGCAGCGTGGTGTCCAACTTCGGCAGCGGGAACATCTTCGGCTCGGTCGACGGCAACTACAACGCCACCCAGCAGACCGCCACCGGTGCGGGTGCCTCGAACCAGAACAGCAACGTTGGGGTGAAGGACAACACCGGGTTCGTCTTCACCGACCAGTCCAACAAGAACATCCACTTCGTCTTCGCCCCGGTCTTCGGCGGCTGACACCACCACCGGACCGCACCCACACCCCACACCCACCTGCACATCCACGGACACCGGTGGGACCACTGACGGCGGGGGCGCCGGCAGCGGACGACGACGGTGACCGGACGGGCGAGGGGGCGGGCGGACCGGATCGACGACACCCGGAAGCGGAAAGGGTCACCGCACTCCGGCCAGGACGGGCGGCACCGGACACGGTGCCGCCCGTCGGCGTTCCCGCGCGGCCGCGGCGGCCGCCGGCCGGCCGCCGCAGCGCCCGGCTACCGCCGCGCCGTCAGGGTCGCCCCCACGCTCGCCGCCACCACGCAGCCGATCCCCGCGACCTGCACCCACCCCAGCAGCTGGTGCAGCACCACCAGCCCGACCAGCGCGCTCACCGCCGGGTCCAGGCTGACGATCACGCTGAACACCCGCTGCGGCATCCGCCGCAGCGCGGTCATCTCCAGCGCGTACGGGATCACCGGGAACAGCATCGCCACCCCGGCGACCGCGAGCAGCAGCAGCGCGGGCGCCGACGCGGACGCGAGCCCGTGCCAGGCGTCGGCCGCGCCGAACGGCGCCAGCACCAGCGCGCTGATGCCGAACGAGACCGCCAGCCCCTCGAAGCCCTTGAACGCGGCCCCGACCTTGTCGGTGAACAGGATGTACCCGGCGTAGCAGGCCGCCGCCCCGAACGCGCAGGCCAGCCCGGCCGGGTCCAGCCGGGCGCCGCCCGAGCCCTCGCCCAGCAGCGTGAGCAGCACCACGCCGCCGCCCGCCAGCAGGGCCCAGAGCAGGTGCGACAGGCGCCGGGCGAGCGCCAGCGCGACCGCGAGCGGCCCGAGGAACTCGATGGTGGAGGCGGTCCCCATCGGCAGCCGGTCCACCGCCCCCGCGAACAGCAGGGTCATCCCGGCCGAGGCGACCCCGAGCAGCACGGCGAGACCCAGGTCGCGGCGGCTGCGCCCGCGCAGCCGCGGACGGGTGACGGCCAGCAGCAGCCCCGCCGCGACGACGAGCCGCAGGAAGGTCGCCCCGCCGACACCGAGCACGCCGAACAGCGGCTTGGAGGCGGCGATGCCCAGCTGGACCGCGAACATGGCCGTCACGCACAGAAGCGGCGCCGGGATGCTTCCCAGGCGCCGCTTCGGTCCGGTGGTCCGGGGGCCGGCCGTTGGCCGGCCGCTCCCGGCCGTGCTGCCGGGTGGTGGATCCGTGGTGACCGAGGGCGCCGCCCCGCGTCGTCGCCAACCACCACGCTCGCCGGCCGGCTCGCCCTTGGGGGAGGGCGGCATGGCAAGGGCGCCGACGGGGACTCCGTCGGCGGGGGTCGGGGCCGGACGGGCCGGGACCGCGGTGGTCGGCTCGCAGGGGTTGGCAGTGGGCATGGGAACGAGTGTGACGTAAGGGGTCCAGATGCTCCAAACTCATTACCGAAATCTGAGACAACGCCGCCGACCAGGTGAAACGGTCCGGCCGGACCGCGCGTCGCCCCGATGGTGTGATGGTGGATCAGTAGCACTGGAGGGTGCGCTACTTAGGTCCGGCCGCCCTCACCGCAGCCTCACTGGTCCTGCTCCTCGCCACGGACGGCGCCCTCCTGAACCCCGCCACCGCACTGCGCCCGGCCGCCACCGGCACCGCCGCCACGGACGCCGCGGCGGCCGGTGAGGCCACCGCCGGCGGCCCCGCCGGGACCGAACTGGCCGCCGCCGTCGCCCCCGCCGCCCCAGCCGGCCCCGCCCCCACCCCGCCGCCCCCGCCGCGCACCGTCCTGCCCGACCCGAAGGGCCGCCGGGAGGCACTCCCCAGGGCGCTCTACTCCGGCCCCGGCTTCGACGCCTGCACCGCCCCGGCGCTGGAGGCCATGCAGGCCTGGTGGAACTCCTCCCCGTACGGCGCCCTCGGCATCTACAGCAGCGGGGACCACCGTGCCTGCACCCAGCCCCGGCTGACCGCCGACTGGGTCCGCCGGGTCCGCGCGATGGGCTGGAAGCTGCTGCCCACCCACGTGGGCCCGCAGGCGCCGTGCCGGACGGCGGCCGGCAGGCCGCGGCGGATCGACCCGGCCACGGCCGTCCAGCAGGGCCGCGACGAGGCGGCGACGGCGGTGCGCGCGCTGAAGGCACTCGGCCTGGCCGCCGGCACACCGGTCTACCTCGACATCGAGTCGTACCCGCGGGGGGACGCGGCCTGCAGCCAGGCCGTCGTCGAGTTCGCGATGGGCTGGACGCAGGCCCTGCACACCTCCGGCTACCACGCCGGCTTCTACTCCAGCACCGACTCCGGCATCGCCGACCTGGCGGCCGCGGCCCGGGCCGGCAGCTCGCCGCTGCCCGACGCCGTCTGGTTCGCCCGCTGGAACGACCGGGCCGATACCGCCGACACCAGCGGCACCCTCGACGGCCTGTGGGCCGACCGCCGGCGGGTCCACCAGTACCGCGGCAACACCCAGGAGACCTACGGCGGCGCCACCCTCACCATCGACCGCGACCACCTGGACACCCTGGTCGCCCGCTGACCCCGGGCCTCGCCCGGCGTCCACCCGGCCTCCACCCGGCGCGCCCCTCCCGCGCCTGTTCCGCGCCCGTTCTGCGCCGGCCGCGCCGCGCCCCGCGCGGTGAGCCGCAGGTCTCATCCCGGTTGCGAAGGCTGACACCGGGGCCCCGGGGCCGACAGAATCGGGCGACGCGTCGTGCGCTACCAGCCAGTAGCCGCAGGCGCCGCGCCCAGCCGCCGCCGGTCAAGGAGGACCCGTGTACAGCACGATGCAGGACGTCCCGCTCACCGTTGCCCGAATCCTGACGCACGGCTCCACCGTCCACGGCCGCTCCACCGTCACCACCTGGAACGGGGCCGAGCCGGCCACCCGCACCTTCGCGGAGGTCGGCGCCCGCGCCGCGCAGCTCGCCCACGCGCTGCGGGACGGGCTCGGGGTCACCGAGGAGAGCATCGTCGGCACGCTGATGTGGAACAACGCGGAACACCTGGAGGTCTACCTCGCGGTGCCCTCCATGGGCGCCGTGCTGCACACCCTCAACCTGCGCCTGCCCGCCAACCAGCTCGCGTACATCATCAACCACGCCGCCGACGGCGCGATCATCGTGGACGGCAGCCTGCTCCCGCTGCTGGCCGGCGTGCTGCCGCAGCTGAACGCCGCCCTGCGGCACATCGTGGTCAACGGCGAGGGCGACCGCTCGCTGCTCGACGGCTTCGCGGGCACCGTGCACGGCTACGAGGAACTGATCGCCGGCCGGCCGCTCGAGTACCCCTGGCGGACCGACCTGGACGAGCGCCGGGCCGCCGCGCTCTGCTACACCTCCGGCACCACCGGGGACCCCAAGGGCGTGGTCTACAGCCACCGCTCGGTGTACCTGCACTGCCTGCAGGTCAACGCGGCGGACAGCTTCGGCCTGACCTCCCGCGACCTGGCGCTGCCGGTCGTCCCGATGTTCCACGTCAACGCCTGGGGCCTGCCGCACGCCGCCTTCATGTCCGGCGCGAGCCTGCTGATGCCCGACCGCCACCTGCAGCCCAAGCCGCTCGCCGAGATGATCGACCGCTTCCGGCCGACCGTCAGCGCAGCCGTCCCGACCATCTGGAACGGCCTGCTGGACGAGCTCGACACCGGCAGCTACGACACCTCCTCGATCCGGATGGTGGTGATCGGCGGCTCGGCCTGCCCGCCCGCCCTGATGAAGGGCTTCCAGGAGCGCCACGGCATCCAGGTGGTGCACGCCTGGGGCATGACCGAGACCTCCCCGCTGGGCACCTTCGCCCTCCCGCCCGGCGGGCTGACCCCGGAGCAGGAGTGGCCGTACCGGGTCACCCAGGGGCTCTTCCCGGCCTCGGTCGAGGCGCGGCTGGTCGGCCCGGCCGGCGAGCGGATGCCGCACGACGGCGAGGCCCAGGGCGAACTGGAGGTCCGCGGCCCGTGGATCGCCGGCGCGTACTTCGCCGGCGCCGGGCAGGACCCGGAGCGGCCCGCGGACAAGTTCAGCGAGGACGGCTGGCTGCGCACCGGCGACGTCGGCACCATCACCCCCGACGGGTACCTGACGCTCACCGACCGCGCCAAGGACGTGATCAAGTCCGGCGGTGAGTGGATCTCCTCGGTCGAGCTGGAGAACCACCTGATGGCCCACCCGGAGGTGGCCGAGGCCGCGGTGGTGGCGGTGCCCGACGAGAAGTGGGGCGAGCGCCCGCTGGCCACCGTGGTGCTGCGGGCCGGCGCCACGGTGGGGCTGCCCGAGCTGCGCGAGTTCCTGGCCGGGCGGATCGCCTCCTGGCAGCTGCCCGAGCGCTGGGCGCTGGTGCCCGCGGTGCCGAAGACCAGCGTCGGCAAGTTCGACAAGAAGGTGATCCGGGCCGAGTACGCGCAGGACCGCCTGGAGGTCACCGTGCTCGGCAAGGCGTGACGGACCGCCGGACACCCCTCGGGAATACCCCCGGGGGGTATCCGGTTGCCATGGGTGGAACCGCTGCCAGAGCAGGAGGACCCACCATGGACCACCAGCCCCAGCACCACCCGCACCAGCACGGACACGAGCACCGCCCCGCCGGCCGGCCGCGCCGCACCGGCTGGGCCGACGCCGCCCGCGCCACCCTGCACTGCCTCACCGGCTGCGCCATCGGCGAGGTCCTCGGCCTGGTCATCGGCACCGCCCTCGGCCTGCACACCGGCGCCACCATCGGCCTGTCGATCGCGCTCGCCTTCGCCTTCGGCTACGCGCTGACCATGCGCGGCGTCCTGCGGGCCGGCCTCGACCCGGTCCGGGCTTTCAAGGTCGCCCTGGCGGCCGACACCGTCTCCATCCTGGTCATGGAACTGATCGACAACACCGCCATGCTGGCCGTCCCGGGCGCGATGGACGCCGGCCTCGGCGACGCCCTGTTCTGGACCTCGCTGGCCGGCTCGCTGTCCCTGGCCTTCACGCTCACCGTCCCGGTGAACCGCCTGCTGATCGGCCGGGGCCGCGGCCACGCGGTCGCCCACGCCCACCACTGACGACGGCGCCACCACCGGCGGCAGCACCCGGGAGCCCGGGTGCCGCCGCCGGTCCGGACTCAGCCGACCGCGCTGACCTCGCCCATCGCACCGATCCGCCCGAGCAGGTCGACGATCCGGGACTGCACGTCCTCGGTGGTCGACCGCTCGGCCAGGAACAGCACCGTCTCCCCGGTCCGCAGCCGCGGCAGCTCCTGCGGGTCGAGATCCACCGAGGTGTACACCACCAGCGGCGTGCGGTGCAGCCGGTCGTTGGCGCGCAGCCAGTCCAGCAGCCCCGCCCGGCGGCGGCGGACCTGCAGCAGGTCCATCACCACCAGGTTCGGCTGCACACTGCTGGCCCGGGAGACCGCGTCGTTCTCGTCCAGCGCGTGCTCGACGTGCATCCCACGCCGCTCCAGGCTGCTGATCATCGCCGCGGCGATGTCCGGGTCGGACTCCACCAGCAGCACCCGCGCCGCATGGGTCTCACTGTCCCGCGGCGCCAGCGCCCGCAGCAGCACCGCCGGGTCCGCGCCGTACGCGGCGTCCCGGGTGGCCTGGCCGAGCCCGGCCGTCACCAGCACCGGCACCCGGCTGTTCAGCGCGGCCGTCCGCAGGGACTGTAGCGCGGTACGGGTGATCGGCCCGGTCAGCGGGTCGACGAACAGCGCCGCCGGGAACCCCGACACCTGGGCGTCGACCTCCTCGCGCGAACTCACGATCACCGGCCGGTAGCCGCGGGCCTGGAGCGCCTGCTTGGTCGACGGGTCCGGCTCGGGCCACACCAGCAGCCGCCGGGCACCGTCGACGGCCGGGGTCACCATGGTCGGCGGGTCCGCCGCGGCAGCCGCCCCAGCGGACTCCTCGCCCGGCCGGTCCGCCCCGGACATCGGCAGCTCCGCCACCGGACGCGGCGGGGTCCGCGACCCCGCCGGCGCCGCCTCGGCCCCCGCACCCGCCTCGGCGCCGCCGCCCGGCGCGGGCAGCGCGGGCCGCTCCAGCGACTGCAGCGCCTGGACGGCCGGGGCCTGGCCCACCCCCTGCGGGGCGTCCGCGAACGCCCCGGGGAACGCGGAGGCGAAACCGCCGCCGAGCGGCCGGGGCGGGGCCAGCTCCGCCAGCCCGGTACCGACCGGCTGCGGGTGCTCGGGTGTCTGCGGGCCGCCCTGGGCCGCCGGCAGCTCGGCCCGGCCGGGCCTGGCCAGCTCCAGCTCGGCGGCCGGCCGGGCGGGCTCCGGCGGCTCGACGGGCCGCGGCGGCAGCGCCGCCGGCCCCGCCTCGGCGTCCGGCTGCGGCCGGTCGGGACCGCTGACCCCCGCCACCGCGTCCGGCTCACCCGGCACGGCGAGCCGGCGACGCCGGCCGGTCGGCCGGACCGCGGGCGCGGCCTCCTCGGCCGTCCCCTGCGCCGGCACACCGCCCGCCAGCGAGTTCTCCAGACCCGGGTACACCGCCGTTCCGGGCTCGGGCAGGCCGGGGAGGGCCATTCCGCCGGAGGACTCGTCACCGGCCGGCAGCCCGCGCCGCCGCCGGGACGCCCGGGTCGACTCGGCCCGCTCCGCCCCGCCCTGATCCGTACCCGCACCCGCGCCCGTGTCGGGGCCCGCCACCGGCTCGGCCGCCGGGCCCAGCGCGATCGCGGTCCTGGCCTGCGGGGCCTCCGCCGGTACCGCCGCCGCACCCCGGGCGTCGGCCACGGCCTGGGCCTCGCCGGTGTCCGTACCCCGGCCGTCCGAGGCCGGGCCCGTGCCGCCCGGGCCGGGCCGCGCCGCCTGCTCCTGCGCGGTCTCCTCCTGCGCCTGCCGGGCCCGTCCCGCCCGCTGGCGCGACGGCTCCCGGGACCCGGCCCCGCTGCCCTCCGCCTCGGCGGCGGCCGACGCCAGCTGCGGCAGGTCCGGCAGCATCGCGGTGTCGGTCTCCTTCGGCACGCTGCTGCTCCGCCCGACCGCCGGGGCGGACGGGTCCAGCGGCAGCTCGACCACGTACGTGGTGCCGGCCCGGTTCGGCAGCTCGTGGCGCTGCAGCACACCGCCGTGGCGCTCCACGGTGGCCCGGGCGATCGGCAGGTGGACCGGGCTCGGCCGGCGCGACGGGCCGCGGACCTCGATCCGGGCCACCTCGCCGCGCTGGGCCGCGGCCACCACCACCATCGGCAGCTCGCTGCCGGAACCCGGCATCGCCGGGACCCCGAGGCCGGGCGCGTCCGAGCGCACCCCGGCGACGTCCAGCGAGGGCGTGACCCCGCTGACGTCCGCCACCAGGTGGGCCAGCGCCTGGGCCAGCCGGTCCCGGTCGACCGCCAGCTCCACCGGGGCCGCGTGCACCGAGTAGCGCACCCGCCCGGGGCCGAGCAGCTCCCCGGCCCGCTCGACCGCCCGCTGCACCACGGTGTCCAGGCCGGCCTCGGCCCGTTCCAGCTCCTCCCGGCCGGACTCCGCGGCCAGCTCGAACCGCTGGTGCGCCAGCACCCCGTCGATCAGCGTGGAGAACCGCCGGCACTCGTCGGCCAGCCGCCGCAGGGTCCAGTTGGCCTCCGGCCAGAGCTGCCCGGCCGGGTCCCCGGCCAGGCCGTCGATCCGCCGGTGCAGCGCCGTCAGGGCGTCGCCCAGCTCCTGCTCCAGGACGGCCGTCAGGTGTTCGTTGCGGGCGCTCAGCGCCAGCTCCTTGGTCCGGTCGGTGAAGGTCATCACCGCGCCGACCAGCTGGTCACCGTCCCGGACCGGGGCGGTGGTGAGGTCCACCGTCACCGGGGTGCCGTCCTTGCGCCACAGCACGGTGCCGCGCACCCGGTGCTTGCGGCCGGAGGTCAGGGTGTCCAGCAGCGCCGAGCCCTCCAGGGCCAGCGGGGTGCCGTCGGCCTGCGAATGCTGGATCAGCGGGTGCAGCTCGCGCCCGCCCAGTTCGCTGGCCCGGTAGTCCAGGATGTGCGCGGCGGCCGGGTTGACCAGCACCACCCGGCCGTCCAGGTCGACCCCCAGCACGCCCTCGGCGGCCGCCCGCAGGATCATCTCGGTCTGCTTGTGCTGCCGCCGCAGCTCCGCCTCGACCCCGACCCGGGCCGACACGTCGCGGACCAGGAGCAGCAGCAGCCCGTGCCCGGACGAACCGGTGGACTCCCGGTACGGGTCGTAGGCGAGGTAGCCGATGCCCTCGCCGGCGCGGTCGTCCTCGAAGTCGTTCCCGGCGACCTCCACCGGGAAGCTGGAACCGTCGGTCCGCCGGGCGGTCATCCGTACGGGGTGGTCGAGACGCTCGGGCTCGCTCGCCTTGGGCCGCATCGAGCCGGGGATCCGGCTCGGATCGAACTCGGGCAGCAGGTCCAGTACCCCCATGCCGACCAGCGAGGTGCCGGGGGCCTGGAGGCTCTGCACCGCGGCCTTGTTGGCCTCCACCACCGTGCCGTTGCTGTTCACCAGCAGCAGCGCATCGGGCAGGGCGTCGAGTATCGCGGCGAGGCGAGCAGCGCCTCGGGTCGGCCTGCTGCTCACGTCGACAGGTCTCCTCACGGCTGGGGGCCGCCGCTGCGACTCGCGGCACGCGCTCTCCTCGGGAGACTGGAGTATCTCATTCTTCTTTGCGCCGTGGACGACCCGGCTAGTAACGTTGTCGGTGGTTGGTGCCGGAGCCTCAGGCTGTGGCATCATCGCTTTCGCGCGGAGCAGCTCGCAGCAGCGGGGTGGTCCGAGTGGAGGAGGCGTCGCCTAGTCCGGTCTATGGCGCCGCACTGCTAATGCGGTTTGGGTCTTAAAGCCCATCGAGGGTTCAAATCCCTCCGCCTCCGCCTCCAGGGGAGCCCCGTCGGTCACACCGACGGGGCTCCTTGCGTCTTCCGGGTCGGGTACCCGGGCCGGGTCGCGTTCCCGGGCCGGGCGGGGGCCGGAGCAATGGATTTCACCCCAGGTCGAGGGTCATGTAATGTTGTCCCCGCACCGCCCGGTCGGCCAGTTCGGCCGGGCGAGCGCTCATAGCTCAACGGATAGAGCACTTGACTACGGATCAAGAGGTTGCAGGTTCGAATCCTGCTGAGCGCACCACAACCCACGCTCGTGGCCCCTCGGGGCCGCCCGAGCGCTCATAGCTCAACGGATAGAGCACTTGACTACGGATCAAGAGGTTGCAGGTTCGAATCCTGCTGAGCGCACCAGTCGAAGGCCCCGGACGGATCGTCCGGGGCCTTCGCCGTTCCCGGCCCGACTCGTCGGCCGGGGCCGGGTCAGCCGTACTCGGTGCGGTTGATCCACGGCACGTCGCGCAGGTCGAGGAACCACTCGGGCGAGGTCACCGGCCGCACCCGGTTGAAGGTGACGGGCGCGGGGTCGGCCCGGATCAGTTCGGGCCGGGCGCCCTGGCGGATCAGCTGGTCCGTGAGCCGGGTGGCGAGTCCCGGCGGGCCGCTGAGGTGGACGTCGTGGCCGGAGCAGTCGTGGTGGCGGCCCAGGCGCTCGCACAGCAGGCCGACGCCGTCCTCGTAGCGGGAGCCGTCCGGGGGCGAGGTCAGTGTCACGTCCAGCCAGCGGTGGAGGGCCGCCAGCCGGCGGACGGACTCCAGGTCGTACTGCTCGCCGTGGCGCCGGGCTGCCAGGTACAGGCTGGTGGGGCGGCCGCCGTCGAGCGCGACCTGTTCGAGGACCGACTTGATCTGCGCCCAGCCGGTGCCGCCGGCCACGGCGATCAGCGGGCGGGCCGATCCGGGTGCGAGTACCGCGTCGCCGAGCGGCGGGCCGATCCGCAGGGACTCCTCCGGCATCACGTCGTTGACCAGCAGGCTGCTCAGCAGGCCTCCCGGGACCCGGCGGACGTGCAGGTCGATGGTGCCGTCGGCGCGCGGCGCGCAGGCGATCGAGTACGGGCGCCAGACCTGCGGCAGCCGGGGGGAGCAGAGCGACAGGTACTGCCCGGCGGTGAACGGGTACGGGCGGTCCGGGGCGAGGGTGAGCCGGACCAGGTCGGCGGCGGCCCGGTGGCGGCGCACCACCTGGGCCTGCCACCAGCGTGGGGTGGTCGCGGGCAGTTCGCCGGCCGCCTCGATCATCGCCTGCGAGATCACCGTGTACGCCTCGGTCCAGGCCTTCTCGGTCTCCGGCGTCCAGTAGTGGCCGGAGAAGTGCCGGATGGTGGCGATCAGGCTCTCCCCGACGGCCGGGTAGTGGCCGGGCACCACCCGGAACTTGCGGTGGTCGCGGCCGAGCGCCGCCAGGTAGCCGGCCAGCCGGTCCGGCTCGGTCAGCCGCAGCACCAGTTGGGTGAGCGCGCCGAACAGCCGGTCGCGCTGCTCGTCCATCCGCTCGGGGAACAGCGCGCGGATCCCGGGGTTGTGCGTGAACAGGTGGGCGTAGAAGTACTTGGTCAGCTGGTCCGCGCGGCGTTCGACGACGGCGAAGCTGGCTCGCAGGACGGAGTGGTCGACGGGCACCGGGGCGGCCTCAGCGGGCGGACGGCGACGGGCCCGCCGGCCGGGCGGCCGCCGCGCCCGTGCTCTCGTCGATCACGTCGCGGACGGCCGCCCGCGCCGACTCGGCCCCCGGGGTCCGGGCGTCCCCGGCGAAGTGCTCGAGCGTCGCCAGCAGGCCGGCGGCGACCGCGGCGCGGTGCTCGGGCCGGGGCGCCAGCTCACGGACCAGCTCGCCGACGAGCCCGGCCGGCGCCTCGGTGTCCTCCGAACGGGTGACCATGCCGCCGAGCGCCGCCCACCGCCGCACCTGCCGCTCGTCGAGGTCCACGGCGACCAGGGGCCGCAGCGCGGGACTGTGCTCGAACAGGTGCCGGTAGAAGTAGGCGGCCACCTCGGCACCGTGCGGCTCGACCAGCGCGAAGCCGTTCCGGATGGCGTTGGGATCGATAGTCACGGGCGCTGACTCTACTGATCCGTCCGTCAATTCGAACAGAGATGACTGATGAATGGTCAAGCCCTGCCCGGTAAAGCCCGGTTGACCGAGCGGGCGGATGGCTTGAATCCATCGCTTCCGGGTACGCCCTGTGCTGCCACCCGAGTGGCCGCCGAACGGGTGTCACCGGCGCGGATCGCCGGTGTCGCGGTATGACCGACTCGAGATCGTGATTCCCTTTTGTCGGATGTTATGGCTGTGTCAGAACTCATGCCCGGCCCGCGACTTGGCGGACGTCATCGAGAGGAGAGCCGGATGAGCCGACCGTCCCCCGACGCCGCGCCGGCACCCCAGGTCCGCCCGGCAGGACGCACCGGAAAACAGCGGGTGACGCACCGCGCGGCCGCCGCGACATTGGCCGCCGGCCTGCTGATCGGCTGGAATTCAACCCCCGCCGCCGGCCAGCAGTCACCCGACACCTGGTCGGCCGACCGACGGGCCGTGCTGCCTTCCGGACTGCGGGTTCAGCTGGATTTCGCCCCCCTCCCCGGAGTCGACGTCACCGCCGCTCCCGGAAAACTCGCGGAACCCGCCGGACGAGCCGCTTCCTACACGGACGGACTGCACACCGGCGATCCCGCCGAGACCTTTCTGGCGGCCGAGAAACGCCCCCGCCCGGACGGCTCCTGGCGGACCCTGGGCACCCTGCAGATCTCCTTCTCCCGGGCCGTCCGCAATCCGCGACTGCACGTCAGCGGGCTGTCGGGGCTGGCCACCGGAACGGGTGGCAGCACCGGCACGGCCACCCGGCTGACCGTCACCGGTGGCTCCCCGGCCGCCCCTGCCCTGGTCGGCCGCACCGGCTGGTCCGGCTGGACGGTCGGCGACGGCGAACTCGCCCCCGCCGGGGACGGCACCACCGACGGCACGGCGTCCGGCTCGGGCACCCTGGAACTGGCCGGCACCCTCACCACCGTCACCCTCCGCGTCGAACAGCGCAGCACCCCCCGGTCCGGCTCCACCACCGCACCCGCCGCGCTGCGCCAGGCGTACACCGTCACCGTGGACGAGGGACTGGGCACCGCGCCGCAGAGCTACGGCAACGCCTCGCACGTCATCTCCGACCTGTTCCTCGGACAGGACGCCGGCGGATCCGCTGTCCGGTCCCGCCCCGGCCTCACCGGCGAGGTCCCGCAGCCGCTGGTGCCCGGCGAACAGCCGCCCCCGCCGATGCCGTACGACGCCGAACCGGCCGACGGCGGCCCGTCCGACGCCGCGAAGCCCGACGCGCCCCCGCCCGACCAGGGCCCGCTGGTCGAACTGGACCACGGCGCCGCCCTGCGCAGCCCCTGGGCCAGCGCCGCACCGCCGCAGCTCCAGCCCGGCCGGGGCGAGTACCTCGGGGCGGACCCGACCCTCGAATTCCCCGCCGAGGCGGCCGTCGGCCACTACTACGGCCTGACGGTGCCGGTCCGCGGCGGTGACGGCCCGGCCGTCCTCGCGGGCTGGATCGACTTCGACCACAACGGCCGCTTCGACCCGCTGGAGCGGGTGCAGGCAGAGGTGGCCCCCGGCAGCGGCACGGCGGCCCTCGAGTGGACGGTGCCGGACAAGGCGGTCGCCGGGGAGACCTGGGCCCGGCTGCGGATCGCCCGCAGCGGCGCCCAGTTGGTGGTCCCCGGCGGCTTCGCCGACTCCGGGGAAGTGGTCGACCAGCGGGTGCGGATCTCGGTCGGCGCGGCCCGCCCCGAGATCTCGGCGCCGGTCCCGGGCACCGTCACCGCCGACCCGAAGCCGGAGATCCGCGGCGAGGGCGCGGTCCAGGGCGCCACGGTCGCGGTCCTGGAGGGAGACACCGAACTCTGCCGGACCACCGCCGGCGCCGACGGCAGCTGGACCTGCCTCCCCGCCAAGGCGCTCGGCCAGGGACCGCACCTGCTCACCCCGGTCGAGACCACCAAGGGCGGCATGGTGCTGAAGGGGACACCGGTCCGGCTGACCGTGAAGACCGCGCCGCCCGCTGCCCCCGTGCTCACCCTGCCGGAGTTCACCAACGACCCCGGCCTGCTGATCACGGGCACCGGCGAAGCGGGCAGCACCGTCTCGGTGGCCCTCACCGGCCTGTCGGGCGGCGCCCGGGCGGGCGGTGAACTGTGCAGCACCGCGGTCACCGCCGACGGCTCCTGGTCCTGCCTGCCGGTGGAGAACCTGACGGACGGAAAGCACCAGCTCACCGCCGCCGCCGTCGACCAGGCCGGGAACCGGACCACCGGCAAGGCGGTCGCCCTGACCGTCGACACCGCGGCGCCGGACCGCCCGCAGCTCGGCTCACCGGCCGCCGGCGCCACCCTCACCACCGGCCGGCCCCGGCTGACCGGCCGCGCCGAGGCGGGCACCGCGGTCACCGTCACCGCCCGGCCCGCGGGCGGCGAACAGGCCACCATCTGCGGCGGGGTCGCCGCGGCGGACTCCACCTGGACCTGTACCGCCACCCGGGACCTCCCGGACGGCGAACTCACCCTGCAGGCCACCGCCACCGACCGGGCGGGCAACAGCACGGCGGGCGACCCGGTCACGGTGACCGTCAAGACGGGGAACCCGCCCGCGGCGTCGCCGTCGACTTCTCCGTCGGCTTCGCCGTCCGGGTCCGCGTCAGCCTCCACGTCGGCGTCCGCATCGGCATCCGCATCGGCCGAGGCGTCCGCGTCCGCCTCCGCCTCCGCCTCCACACCCGCGCCGGGGGCGGCGTCGCCCGTACCGTCGCAGCCGAGCCCGAACGCATCCGCCTCCCCGGCAGCCGGCGGCCCGAGCGTGAGCCCGTCGCCGGCGCCCGCCGCGGCCCCCGGCGCGGTGACGGGGTCCGACCTGCCGCCGCTGCCGCTCGGCCTGTTGCCCATCACGGTGCCGCCCGTGATCGCGCCGCCCACCGTCCCGTCCCCGACTGTCCCGTCCCCGGCCGCGCCGGGATCGGCTCCGGCATCAGCGCCACCGTCGCCCTCACCCTCGCCGTCACCCTCGGCCTCGGCGTCGCCCTCGCCTTCGCCGGGCCCGGCCGCCGCCGGTTCGCCGGGCGGGGTGGCGCGGGCAGGATCGGCGGACCCGTTCCTGACGGGGACTTCGTCCGACCGGGCGGAGACCCTCGCGGAGCAGGGCGGTCCGGACCATGCGCTCGCCGTGCCGCCGGACCGTAAGCCGGCCGCCTCAGCCGCCTCAGCCGTCTCAGCCGCCTCAGCCGCCCCGGACACCACGGGGGCCGCGACCGCCGCCCGGGGCACCCCGGAGACGGGCTGGCGCAAGGCCGTGGTCGGCGGGTTGCTGATCCTGCTCGGACTGGGCCTGGTGACCCGCCGGGTGTTCGGCCGGGGCAGCGGCTCGCGGCGCCGCTGAGAACGGCCGGCCCCGGCCGGCCCCGCCCCCCGACCTGCTGTTCCTGACCACCGATCGAGCGAACCCAAGTGATCGAGCCGTTCCGGTCCCGGCACCGTCTGCCGGGACCGGCCCGCCCGCCCAGCGACGCACCCAACCCCGAGGATCCGTGCATGGACGTCACCCGCGACCCTTCGCCGGGAACCACCCCGAACCCCGCCGGCCAGCCGGACCGGTCCGAGCTCCCGTCGGGGGCCACGCAGCTGAGCCGGGCCATGGCAAGGGCCGTGGCGAACCCGCTGATCAGGCCGTCGACGCTGTCCGGCGACGATCCGGACGGCCCGCCGACCCGCCCCATCCGGCCGATCCGTCCGGTCCAGCCCGTCCAGCCGATCCGCATCATCGGCCGCGACGAACCCGCCGCCGGACCCTCCGCCGCGCCCGCGCCCGCCGCACCCGCCCCCGTCCACCCGACGCCGGTCCCGACGACGGTCCCGGTGCCGCCGCCCGCCGCCGGGCCCGACACCCCGGCGTCGCGCCGCCCCCCGCGGGTCGACCACGCGCTGCGCGAGCGCACCGCCCGTACCGTTCCCGGCTGGGTCGCGCTGCTGGCCGTCCTGCTCGGCGCGGCCGCGCTGGTGCTGGCGCTGGCCCGGTCGGGGCTGCTGCTGCACACCGGGGCCTTCCCGGACATCCGCAACCCGATCGCCAGGTCGGCCGGCGTCCCGGTGGTGACGGAGCGGGAGATCGGCACCGCGGCCGTCGGCGGCCTGGCGATCATGACGGCGCTGGCCGGGCTGCTGGCCAACGCGGGCGGCGAGACCCGGGTGCTCTCCCGCTGGGGCCGCTACCGGGGCACCGTCCGCCGGACCGGCCTGGTCTGGGTCAACCCGCTGCTGCGCCGCCACCGGGTGGACGTCCGGCTGCGCCACTGGCGCAGCGACCCGGTGCACGTGACCGACCGCAGCGGTACGCCGATCGTGGTGCGGCTGCTGGTCGTGTGGCGGGTCAAGGACACCGCGCGGGCCATGCTGGGCGTCGACGAGCACGAGACCTACCTGCGGGAGCAGGTGCACGCGGTGCTGACCCGTACCGCCAGCACCCTGCCCTGCGACTCCAACGCTGCTCCCGGCCCGGCCCTGCGGGACGGCCAGTGGTTCTCCGACGAGCTGACCAGGGCGCTGGTGGCCGAGGCGGCCCCGGCGGGCCTGGAGGTGTACTCGGTGCAGCCGCTGGCGCTGGACTACGCACCCGAGGTGGCCGACTCGATGCGCCGCCGCCGGCTCGCGGAGCTGGACGCCGGTCTGCGGACGGTGCTGGTGGACGACGCGGTGGAGGCCGCCGCGCTCGCCGTCCGCCGGCTGGAGCGGGCCACCGCGCAGGAGCTGGACACGGCCGCCCGCAGTGCGCTCATGGAGCACCTGCTGGTCGCGTTCGTCGCGCCCGCCGGGATGAGCGCCTCGCTACCGGCCCCGGCGGCCCGGCCGGCCCGGAAGGAAGGCCGCCCGGCCTGAGCCACGACAGCGCGGCGGGGCGGTCCGGGCCGGTGCCCGGGCCGCCCCGCCGCGTCGTACCCCCGCCGTACCCCCTGCCGTACCCCGGGCGTCCGCCCGGTCAGGCCGAAGCCTCGTCCAGCAGCTCCAGCTCCTGCTCGGTGAGGACCAGCGCGGCGGCCGCGAGCAGCGGCGGCAGCTGCTCGACCGAACGGGCGCTGGCGATCGGCGCGGCCACCGTCGGACGGGAGGCCAGCCAGGCCAGCGCCACCGTCGCGGGCTCGACCCGGTGCGCGTCGGCGACCTGGTCCAGCGCGGCCAGCACCCGGGGGCCGCGCGGCTCCGCCAGGTAGCGCGCGGCGCCCTGGGCCCGGGCGCTGGCGACCTCCGCGCCGCCCGGCCGGTACTTGCCGGTCAGGAAGCCGGACGCCAGCGCGTAGTAGGGGACGGCGGAGAGCCCGTACCGGGTCACCACGTCGGCCAGCGCGCCCTCGTAGGTTCCGCGGGAGACCAGGTTGTAGTGCGGCTGCACCGCCACGTACGCGGCCAGGCCCTCGCGCGCGGAGAACTCCAGCGACTCGGCCAGCCGGTCGGGCCCGATGTTGGAGGCGCCGATCTCGCGGACCTTGCCCTCCCGCACCAGCTCGTCCAGCGCGGTGACGATCTCCTCGACCGGCGTGCCGGGGTCGTCCCGGTGGGTGTAGAAGAGGTCGATCCGCTCGATGCCCAGCCGGCGCAGCGACTCCTCCGCGCCACGCTTGATCGTCGCGGCGCCCAGCCCGGCGAGCTCGGGATGCGAGCCGACCTTGGTGGCGATGACGATCCCGTCCCGGTCGCCGCGGCTGCGCAGCCAGTCGCCGATCACGGTCTCCGACTCGCCGCCGGTGTTGCCGGGGACCCAGGCCGAGTAGACGTCGGCCGTGTCGACGAAGTTGCCGCCCGCGGCGGCGTAGGCGTCCAGCACGGCGAAGGACCGGGCCTCGTCCGCGGTCCAGCCGAACACGTTGCCGCCGAGCGACAGCGGCGAGACGGCCAGGTCGGAGGTACCGAGGGTCACACGTGGGGTGTCGCTCCGGGATTCGGTCATACCGCGAGTCAACCGCACGCCACCGGAGGTGATTCCGCGGACCCGGGTGAGTTCACGAGCTTGTCGTACGGCCGTTGCAGGAGGTGAGAGGTCCGTGGAGATGGGCACGTCCGCGTGGGTCCGGGGTGTCGGGCGGGTCGCGGAATTGGCTAGAGTCCTGCCCATGGCTGACAACGACTACGACCCCGCCGGCAGCACCCAGATGTTCCGGGCGTTCGTCGACGAGGCCCCGGCCCCGCAGGCCCCGGGCTCCGTGACCACCTACGG